>NZ_JAPTFO010000209.1:0-1263 GCF_030985515.1 Stenotrophomonas sp. Sm10 | reverse complement strand
GAATAATAAAAGAGCTCAAGTTCTAATTGATAAAACTTGAGCTTTTCTTATAGTAAGGCTAAGAAGATAGTAAGAATCAATGCGGTTCCAATTCGAATCAGATGGTGGGCTGGATGGAAGTTTTCTTTTTGTTTGCCATTACAATAGGATCCGTAGTAAATCACCCACAAGCAATCAGCCAAAGGGATAGTGGGATAATCGGCAAAAAGAAGTCGAGGATAAATAATAAGATAGCAAGGCTACTCCCGAAAAGGAGAAGCCGATTCCCTAGAATGTCCTTACACTGTCTTAATTTTGAAAGGCTACCTGATAAATGAACCAGGACAAAAACAAGTGCTAAGAAGATTGAAATAAGGTAAAAAAGTAGCAAACTTGTTTTCTTAATTATGAGGTTCGTATAGAGTTTGCGTGTAGTATCTCCAAATAAAACTGGACCACCTCTTGTCCAGTATAGGACTTTCCATTTTTTAACCACCAGCTGAGAGTTTCAATGAAGTTGGTAACGACCAGATGTTTGAGATAAGAGTGAGGAATGTTGGGGTGAGCTTGAATCAATTCATCAGCCACCATTGGGTAGACATCGTGTTCAAGCTCTTTATGCAGTTGTCGGATAAAATAATCGTTTTTCGAGAGCAAAAGACTTGTCACGTGGTCTTGATTTTTCTTGAAATGTTGAAAGATATGGGCTAAGTAGTCTTGTGGAGAGAGTTGATTATTGCGCTCAAAGAGGTTGTGAAAGAGTTTTTGGCAGAGTTCATCCAGTAGTAACTCCTTACTCTCGTAATGACTATAGAAGGTCGATCGCCCTACATCAGCGAGGTCGATAATCTCCTGAACCGTGATGGCCTCATAATCTTTTTGGTTAAGTAATTGTAAAAAAGCATTATAAATAGCTTTCCGAGTCTTGGTAATGCGACGATCTTGAACTGACATATGGACAATTCGAACAAACTGTTCAGTAATGAACATAGAGAACGGTTTACTCCTATCCTTTCTGTTTATAGTATTAGATAATAGATAATGAACAAGATGTTCATGAATCTATTATATCAAAGGATTAAGTAATATGAAGACAAAACATGCAGTGTGGTTGGCATTTTTCTTAAATTTGAGTTATGCCATTGTCGAGTTTATCACTGGTGGGCTATTTGGTTCTAGTGCTGTTCTTGCTGACTCTGTCCATGACTTTGGTGATGCAATCGCCATTGGCATTTCGGCTTTACTAGAGAGCATTTCAAATCGGAAAGAAGACAGCCTTTACAC
>NZ_JAPTFO010000208.1:0-1310 GCF_030985515.1 Stenotrophomonas sp. Sm10 | reverse complement strand
GTCTGGGTGTCAGAGGAGATTTTGCGGGATTTGGCAGATACGCAAACACCTCAAGGCATTGTCGCAGTTATTCAAAAAGAAGAAGTGGGACCGCCTGATTTTAGTCAGGGTAAGTTTCTATTTTTAGAAGATGTCCAAGATCCTGGTAATGTAGGTACCATGATTCGGACTGCGGACGCGGCAGGTTTGACAGGGGTCATTGTTTCAGACAAGTCAGCGGATATTTACAGTCTCAAGACTCTGCGTTCCATGCAAGGAAGCCATTTTCATTTGCCCATCTATCGTATGCCTGTTGCTACCTTTATAGAAGAGGCAAAGAAGAGCAATTTGCCCATTCTGGCAACGACCTTATCGAGAGATTCCAAGGATTATCGTGAGCTTTCTCCCCTAGAAAATTTTGCTTTAGTCATGGGAAATGAAGGGCAAGGGATTAGTCCTATCATGGCTGAAAGTGCCAATCAGCTGGTTCATATTGGTATGAAAGGTAGGGCGGAGAGTCTCAATGTGGCAGTTGCCGCAGGCATTTTGATGTTTTATTTCAGCTAATTTAAAAAAACTTTGTTATAATCAAGATATAGTTATAGAAAAAGGAGAATCAGAATGAATCAAACAATTATTCAAGAACGTTCAGGTCTCAATCAATTTTACGCTAAGGTTTATGCCTTTGTAGGGATTGGAATTGGACTATCAGCTCTGGTGTCAGCTTTGATGTTGACAGTCTTTCAGGCTCAATTGACTTACTTTTTAATGCATGGCCGTCTCTGGTTGATGGTTGCAACTTTTGCAGAACTTGCTCTGGTATTTGTTGCAAGTAGCATGGCTGCAAAAAATAGCCCAGCAGCTCTGCCAGTATTTCTAGTATACTCCCTACTGAATGGCTTCACCCTTAGCTTTGTCGTAGCCTTCTATACACCGGGAACAGTTTTGTCAGCCTTTGTATCCAGCGCTCTTCTCTTCTTTGTCATGGCGGCAATCGGGATTTTCACCAAGAAGGATTTGAGTGGAATGGGACGAGCTTTGATGGCGGCGCTTGTTGGTCTCATCATTGCCATGGTTGTGAATCTATTTTTAGCCAATAGCTTCTTTGACTACATGATTAGTATTGCCATGGTCTTGGTTTTCTCTGGTTTGATTGCTTGGGATAATCAAAAGATTCGCTATGTTTATGAGCAGTCACGAGGACAAGTAGCGACAGGTTGGATCATCTCAATGGCACTCAGTATCTATCTTGATTTTATCAATCTTTTCCTCAGTATTCTACGTATCTTTGGTCGCAATGACTAAAGGTCCATGAAATCAGTGTTCGAAGG
>NZ_JAPTFO010000207.1:0-1320 GCF_030985515.1 Stenotrophomonas sp. Sm10 | reverse complement strand
ACCGTATTCAAGCCACTATGGTTTTTGAAAAGATTCTATAAAAATCCCCCATATTCGCCAATAGCAACCCTATTTCTACGGTCTATTGTGCAAAAATGGAGGAAATTGAAGAATAGAAAGCAGATTTTACAGACTAAAGCGCAAAAAACGACAAATTTGACAAATGAACAAGAAAAAAATAAAAAGCAACTCTTTTTATTAAAAAGATTGCTTAATAGTTAGATTGGTGGGAAGAAAGTATGAAAAATTTAAGTCAACGACTTGTTGATAAAAGTGTTGAGGCCTTTATTATGGGGCTAGAAATTTACAACAAGCCTACAATCAAATATCGTATTGAAGGGTTCAGTTTTTTCATATGTAATGCTTGGGAGTTGATGTTGAAGTCTGAGATGCTAAATAGAAATCTATCCATCTATTTTAAGGATAATCCAGATAGAACTCTCAGCCTTGAGAATGTTATCAAAAAAATTTACTCCGATGATAGTACACGAATTCGACTAAATCTGGAGCGTATTATTGAGCTTAGAAATATCAGCACACATTATATTACAGAGGATTATGAACTTAAGTACGCTCCACTATTTCAAGCGTGTGTACTTAACTACGTCAATGAACTTCAGAGATTTCATGGTAGAGACATCACTGAGACCATTGCACAAAATTTCCTAACTATATCAGCAAGTTATGAGCCTCTGACAAATGAACAAATCAGACTAAAATATCCAGCGGAAATTGCAGAAAAGTTTATTCAGCAAGCAAATGCTATAGATGTTCTCGTTTCTGAGTATAATTCAGATAAATTTGCAATTGGTGTAAAACAAAACCTATACATCACAAAGAAAAAGTCTGAAGCTGACTTCGTTGTCTCAATTGCAAATCAATCTCCCTCTCAAGTGGCAATAGTAAAAGATTTAAAAGATCCATCAGAGACTCACAAATATTCATACGGGAATATCATCTCAGTTGTGAATGATCGATTAAACAAGAAAAATATCAAATTAAATTATAAATCTAGTTTCAATCAATATGTTCTAACCTTAATCATTGATTTCTATTCAATAAAAACTGACGAGAAATTTGCATATTGCCATAAAATAGGTAAGTCTGAGCACTATACCTATTCACAGCAATTTGTTGACTTTATCATTACAGAAATAGAAAAAGACCCTCTAAACTTTGTAGAGAGCCTTAAAAAATCAAAATAAAAAGATAACCCCAGGCACATAGGAATGCTCGACCTTTCAGTCTACCCCATTCTGGGACCCAGCGTTTATCCTTCACAAGTTATCTTATTGAGTCCATTATATCACACTTATGGAA
>NZ_JAPTFO010000206.1:0-1326 GCF_030985515.1 Stenotrophomonas sp. Sm10 | reverse complement strand
GTCGCCGTCCAGCATCCGGCCCAGGCCGCCCAGCACCGAGCCTTCGCCGCGGTTCTGGCCGCCGCCCTGCGGCGCGGCCATCCACATGCGGCCGGCCAGGCGCGAGAACGGCAGCGACTGCAGCCAGACCTTGCCTGGACCGGTCAGCGTGGCCAGGAACACGCCTTCGCCGCCGAACAGCATGCTCTTGATGCCTGCAACACGGCGCACGTCCATGTCCACGGTGGGGTGGTAGGCCACCACGCAGCCGGTATCCACGTCCAGCCGCTCACCCGCGGCCAGTTCGCGCTCGACCACGCAGCCGCCGGCGTGGATGAACACCCAGCCGTCGCCCTCCAGCTTCTGCATGATGAAGCCCTCGCCGCCGAACAGGCCGGTCATGATCCTGCGCTGGAACTGCACGCCGATCTGCACGCCGCGCGCGCCGGCCAGGAAGCTGTCCTTCTGGCAGACCAGGCGGCCGCCGTGCTGGTCCAGCTTCATCGCCAGCACCGTGCCCGGGTAGGGCGCGGCGAAGGCGACCTTGCCCTTGCCGTGGCCGCTCTGGGTGTAGACGGTGGCGAACAGGCTCTCGCCGGTCAGCACGCGCTTGCCGGCGGCCATCACCTTGCCCATGAAGCCGCCGCCCTGGTCGCCGTTGGCGGCGCCGAACACCGTGTCCATCTGTACCGTGGCGTCCTTGAACATCAATGCGCCGGCCTCGGCAATGGCGCTCTCGCCGGGGTCGAGCTCGATCTCCACGAACTGCATTTCATGGCCGACGATGCGGAATTCGATGTCGTCGGCGCGGCCGCTGGCGGAGGGGACCGGCGGCGGGCTGTTCGGCATGCCCGGGGCCGCAGATTGCAGCTCCGGCACCTCGGCAATCGAGGCCCATCCGCTCATGCCCTGGCACCAGGCCAGCGCGCGCGGGTTGGCCTGCGCATAACGGCGCGCAGCTTGGTCATCAAGCGGGCCGATACGCTCGGCCTGGGCGGAGGCATGGAAATACCACTGGGTCATCGCGGCGGCTCCGCAGGGCTGGAAACCCCCGAGTCTAGCGAGGGCGCCCGGGCCGGGGCGACAGGCCCATGAACGGCGGGCATTTGCGGGGCAGGTGCTGTATTGCAACAATTATCTGGTAGCGCCGTTTTACCACCCCTCCAAACACAGCCTACCGCCATGTCCCCGACCCGTACTTCCCGTGGCCGCCTTCCGGTCGCGCGCCCCCTCGTTGCCGCTCTTTCCGCCCTGCTGCCGCTGGTTGCGGCCGCCCAGGAAACTCCCGCTGCCAAGGATCCGGTTGCCCTCGATGCCCTGCAGGTGACGGCGCAGCGGCGCGTCGAG
>NZ_JAPTFO010000205.1:0-1329 GCF_030985515.1 Stenotrophomonas sp. Sm10 | reverse complement strand
AGCTAAAGCAATGTTAAGTGAACGTGACTTACCTGTTGAGTTAGTAAATGTAGTTGATTTGACAAGCGCAGAGACGGTATCTGAATCTATTACCTCTATCCAAAAAGCATGGGAAGAGTCAGTTCAGAAGGGAGTTTCTGAGCGTATGAAAGGTAGTGCACCTATCAAGAACGCACAAACAGTCCAGCAAGAAGTTACGGAAAAATGGCGTAAAGACTTCTTGTAATAAAAGAAAAGAGGAAAAATAAATGGCATTTGAAGAATTAAACACAGCAGAATCACGCAAGAAACATCTTGGGATTATTGAGGATGTGCTTGCAGTAAACTCATATTCAACACCACTTGTAACGTCAAGTGATGCAGTAACATTGCAAGGTCGCTCTTTCACAGTAGCAACTGGTAATACAACAGAACTGAAAGACTACAAACGTAACAAAGACAACGAATTTGATCACGTTGAAGTTGAAGAAAAGGTTTATACCCTTGATGAAGAAAAATATTGGGGTCGTTTCGTAGACCAATTGGATGAACGTGACTCTAATGGTCAAGTAAATATCAATTACGTTATTGCACGTCAAGCGGCAGAAGTAGTAGCTCCATATCTTGATGAACTACGTTTTGGTGCAGCTCTTGGCAATGTTAGCGACAACGTTACTATGGGCAAAGAAGCAGGAGCGAACAACGCCTACAATGCAATTCTTGATGTTTCTGAAAAACTAGATGAACTTGGAATTACAAAAGAGCGTTTGCTTTTTGTAACACCTAAATTCTACAAAGCGATCAAGTCTGAAATTGTTCGTCTACCACATGGTGACGCAGATAAGAAGGTCCTTGGAAAAGGATATGTTGGTGAATTGGATGATTACACAGTCTACAAAGTACCTTCTAAATTCTTGAAAGATGTTAATGCCCTTGCTACTGCTCCAGGTGTTGTTACTTCTCCAGTGCAAGTAGATAATACTAAGTACAACGATAACATTCCAGGTCGATTTGGTGAATTGGTAGAGCAATTGCTTTACACTGGTGCATTTGTTCTTGAACACTTCAAAAAATACATCATTACCATCGCTGATACTAAACCTAAAGCTAAACCATCTACTCAAGGTAAAGTTGTAAACCGTGCTAAAGCGTGGAAGACTGGAACAGCCTATAAAGAAGGTGATACAGTAACGCATGAAGATAAAGTCTATGTTGCTATCAAAGACATCACTAGCTCAACCAATGCACCAGACTCTGACTCAGCTAACTGGAAAGAAAAAACTGGTAAGAAATAGGTTTTAGTTATGAAATTTAAAATCAAACAAGATTTCTACGATTGGGAATCAAATG
>NZ_JAPTFO010000204.1:0-1366 GCF_030985515.1 Stenotrophomonas sp. Sm10 | reverse complement strand
AAATTGAACATCTCAGTGTTGCTTACCAGCAAACACTGGCCTTGGAGGATCTTTCCCTCACCATCCAGGGTCCAACCATCCTAGGAATTCTTGGACCCAATGGAGCAGGAAAATCAACCCTGATCAAGGCCATGCTAGGTCTTCTCCCTCATTCGGGAAAAGTCCAGCTCGATCAAAAAGATCTCAGCCAAGTTCTTCAACGGGTGGCCTACGTCGAACAGAAATCCGCTATTGATTTCCACTTCCCCATCACGGTGAGAGAGTGTATCTCACTGGGTCTTTATCCCCACCTTTCTATCTTCAAGCGAAAAAGCAAAGAGGATCTCCAAAAAGTGGAAAATGCCTTGAAACTTGTCAATCTTCTTGATCTAGCGGATCGCCAGATTGGCCAACTTTCAGGAGGGCAATTCCAACGGGTCCTGATCGCCCGCTGCTTGGTCCAAGAAGCAGATGTCATCTTTTTGGATGAGCCCTTTGTAGGAATTGACTCCGTTAGCGAAGACATCATTATGCAGACACTAAAAACCTTGAAAAAAGAAGGCAAGACCATCCTGATCGTCCATCACGACCTCAGCAAGGTCCCAGCTTACTTTGACCAAGTCCTCCTCCTTCATCGTAAACTGATTGCATTTGGGAAAACAGAGGAAACCTTTACCAAAGAAAATCTGCATGCAGCCTATGGGCATGAACTCTTTATAGGAGGTGGCGTCGGATGATTACAGAATTTATCGATGGATTACAGCAATTCCACTTCTTACAGAATGCCCTGATCACAGCCATCGCCATCGGGATTGTCGCTGGAGCCGTTGGATGCTTCATTATTTTAAGAGGCATGTCTCTCATGGGAGACGCTATCTCACACGCAGTTCTTCCTGGTGTGGCTCTCTCCTTTATCCTGGGCATCAATTTCTTTATTGGCGCTATTGTCTTTGGCCTCCTGGCGTCCGTCCTTATCACCTATATCAAGAGCAACTCCATCATCAAGAGCGACACTGCAATTGGGATTACCTTTTCTTCTTTACTCGCCTTAGGAGTCATCCTGATTGGAGTCGCTAAAAGTTCCACCGACCTTTTCCACATCCTCTTTGGGAATATCTTGGCCGTCCAAGACCGGGATATGTGGATAACCATCGGTGTTGGTGCTGCGGTCTTGCTGGTGATTGTCCTACTCTTTCGACCCTTACTGCTCACATCTTTTGATCCTGTTCTGGCTCAATCCATGGGCGTCCGGGTCAAGGTCTATCACTACCTCCTTATGGTGCTCTTGACCTTGGTTTCTGTCACTGCTATGCAGAGTGTCGGAACCATTCTCATCGTCGCCATGCTCATTACACCCGCTGCGACGGCCTATCTCTATACCCTGTCT
>NZ_JAPTFO010000203.1:0-1369 GCF_030985515.1 Stenotrophomonas sp. Sm10 | reverse complement strand
TAAAATTGCAAGTATAGCACAAATAAGAAACATGAAACTAATTAGGTTCATTGAGAATGCCCATCCCGGCTTATCAACAAAACGAAGAGCACCGTTAATAAACCTTAACTCCCATCTATATAAAAAAGCATAAGCAATAAACGGAGAACACGTTAATGATATTACTCCATTAAAACAAAACAAACTATGTGATTTCATACTAGGCTCTTTTCTTAATTTTATAAAACTTTTCTTTCTCTCTTAATCAATCCCTAGCAGGATCATCTAAAATCTCAATCTCACCTATAAACCATCGTGACATCTTCTTCTTTTTGTCTTTAAAGGGATCGGGTTTAATCAAAGTAAAAGGTGAAATGCTTGCATCTGTAAAATACAACTCCACTTTTAAAGACTGCTTAGGATTATCGTTAACATAGGCTGAAAAATGAATATGATAGCTTCCACCCACATCACCACCATTATCATACCCTCCCCTAGCTGTATTTGGTAAAAGTTTAATAGAATTTATTGATTGTTTTTCCTCATCTTCCAGGTAGGTAATAATTGCACTCTTGATAATCTTTTCATTTTCATGGACAAATTTTCCGTTGTTGTTAAGAAGAAAATTCCCATAGCTTAGAAATGTTAAAAAAGAAGCGAAAAGGAATGGATAATAAAAAGTACAGCCATTTATTGGATTTAAACATAATGTCTCTTGTTTTCTAGATTCACAAAAAGATGTTATTATTTCGAAATTATGACATTAGATTCCTTCTATTTCAACTGGGATCAATTCCTTGTTCCTACATGAAGAACTAATTGTCGGCATTCTAGCTATAAAAAAGAAAAATGTTGATATCAATCCATTTATAACTAAAACTGCTCCTTCGGAACCATCATTAATGCCCATAAAAAATCCAAAACAAATAATATTCAATAAAAAGCCAAACAATAAAACAGGATTTCTTTTACCATTTGGTTTAAACTTGACTCTATAACGTTTGCTTTTCTCTGGTATTCTTGATAATGCGTTACGTCGAGAATTTTTTTCATAATAAACAGCTCCTAAGTATGCAAGAATCATAGACAAGACAAATAGTATACTCTTCATAAATATCTGTTGACTCAATCCCATACTAATAAAAGCTGATTCTATAGCTCTATATAGTAGAGCCACAAATGGTTGTACCATAATAGATATAGTAGTTGTTCCTATCTTTGTTTTAGACTTAATTTCAAAACTATCATCAGAGGGAGTTAACTCAATCATATCAAGAGTGATTAAGTTAGGCATCAATCCGAGAAAATAGCTTTTCCCTTTCATTGAACCTAAATCCATAATATACTTTTTATTTTCTATTTCTACAATACTATACGCCATCGTATTAGC
>NZ_JAPTFO010000202.1:0-1374 GCF_030985515.1 Stenotrophomonas sp. Sm10 | reverse complement strand
ATCTGCACTTTTAAGTTGAGTTTTCCACTTGTTAAGGTAATTTCTCTGTAATTTTTCATTATCAAATATAGGCTGTTTTTCAAAACCTATCATTAATTTTTCATAATTAATATCGTAGGGGGTAAATGTTAAAAAATCAATAGGCATAATCTTCTCCTTTTACACTCTTATCATAACATTTTCTACTCTTTTATGCAGAAATTATCTGTTTAGAGGAGTAGAAAATCACTTAAATAGATACAAATAATTGACAATGTAAACCAAACGTATTACAATAAATAATGAAAGGTGGTGACGCTGATGGCAACTGTACCAACTCAAATTCGGATTGATGAGACCGTAAAAGCGCAAGCAACTTCATTATTTAATGATTTAGGAATGGATATGTCCAGCGCAGTCAATATTTTTCTTCGCCAATGTGTCCTACGTGGAGGGATTCCTTTCACGGTTGAAATGCCAAACTACAATGCAAAAACGCTAGAAGCTATTGCTGAAGCGAAACGGATTTCTCGTGACAATTCTGTAGCTTCCTATGACAATATGGAAGATCTAAAGAAAGCTCTGGAAGCCTAAATGTATCAAGTCAAGTTTACTTCTGCTTTTAAAAAAAGCTACAAACGAATGAAAAAACGAGGCTTGGATATTACACTCCTAGATGAAGTGATTGAAAAACTTCGCCTAGGGCAGACACTTGAAGAAAAATACCGTGACCATGAATTAAAGGGGAACTTCGTCGGCTTTAGGGAATGTCATATCAAACCTGATTGGCTCTTGATTTATCTGATTGAAGACGATATTCTAACCCTTACTTTAGCCGATACGGGCAGTCATGCGGATTTGTTTAAGATGTAAAGACAGTTCTTTGTGAGCTGTCTTTTTTGTTTTCTACTCTTTTAAGCTGATGAAACATTAGCTGTCAAGATGTCCGTTTAAATGGATATTTTTAAAAATTTCTATTCTAAAGGAAAGCGAGGAAAGAAAATGAATTATTATGAGCGAAGTTTTCAACGGATTTATGAAAGCTTCGTTTTTCGTTAAAAATATATCCTGATGAATACCACCAAAAACTTTTACTTCATCAGATTTTAGAAAGGATAGATACCTTATTTGAACACTACCGAAAGCTAGAATTGCCACTTTATCCCTTAGTACAATGGAATGGTTCTTATCGTTTAAAAGTCTATGTCCCAGCAAAAGTTAGAACTTCACTTGGAATTTCAGGCAATTATTATGATAAACGTTTTAAAACAAAGAAGGAGGCTAAAGAAGCTGAATTACAGATTTTAACCGACATCAATACAATCCAAAAAGGGGAGGCGCTCCCTCATCAAGCTATGATTTTTATGTCGGTACTACCTTTTAATTGTTTTTGTA
>NZ_JAPTFO010000201.1:0-1380 GCF_030985515.1 Stenotrophomonas sp. Sm10 | reverse complement strand
GCCAGGAGCTCCTTCACTTGTATTACCACCATAGATACCTGCAGTGATAGGCACTGTTACATAGGCAGTTCCAAATCCAGTTGGGTCATAAGTAGCATTACCAGGACCATGTTTTGTCATGAAGTTCTTCTCTACTAAGTCATTAACAGAATTCAACTCATATTCTTTTTCTGTTGCATTCAGATCACGAACTACATCATATTGATTCTTCGTATTCGCTCCACGTAGTTTTTTATCCACTTTCTTGAACCAAGCGTTGTTTAGTTCTTTATCGTGTTTATCAAGAACGGCTTCACCTTCTAGATAATCAAGAAGCATGAGCGTATCATTGAAACCTTTCATGTAATGATCGATCTCTTCTCGAGATGCGAGGTCATTTGGATTAGTGTTATACCATTGGTTTCCGTTATTTGGACGTTCATAGGCCATGTTTAATCCTAATGCTTTAAAGTCACCGTTTGGACTTGATTCAGCTGGAGATTGTAACATCCCTTGAGCAAATGCTTCTAAGTCAGTACCTTCACGGTGTCCCGAACCTCCTAGATATACCATACGGTCATTTACGTGAGTTGTTTCATGTGTAAAGGCTGAAATACCAAAGTCACTAATCATATCTGTTACCATGAAGAACACCGAATCATCTTTATATGGTTTAGGATAAACACGAGCTACTGCTCCCATTCGTCCATCTGTTGCATGATAACGACCAGTTGGTCCATATAATTCACGTACTGGAGCAACATCTTTACCACTAGCAGTGTGTCCATAACGATCAGTACTAATTCCTTTATAGTTTTGGTTATCTAATACTGGAGTTGGTACCATATTTTGACTCTTCAATAATTGATTACGAACTTTATCTAATGATAAACGTGACCAGAAGTCTAGGTAGTTTTGTTGACCTTTAGCCACTTTATTAATTTCTGCTTTAAACGCTTCACGTTCTGCTTCAGTATACTTACCGTATTTCTCAAATGAGCTGTATGCCATAGTGTTATATGTTGAGATTAAGAACATATGTGCATCTTTTAGGTTCAGAAGGGGAAGAATCATCTTACCGTGAACATCGTTATTTAATCCTTCATAAGCTCTGTGTTTCTTATCTGCGAATGCAGGATTTGTAGTTGTTGGTTCAACGACATATACATTATCTTTAGTTGCTTTAATAAACCAATCATTTAAGTCGGTGTCACTTGTGAAGAGTTCCATATTGTATTTTAAGAATGCATTTAGGTCACCCTTACCAGTAGCACCAGCGATAACTTCACGGTATGCATCGTGAGTACGGTCACCTTTTACATTGTTTTCTTTAGAACCAATATTGATGATTCTATCTAAGACACTCACATTCTTACCGTAGAAGTCAGGTTTGAATAGCAT
>NZ_JAPTFO010000200.1:0-1384 GCF_030985515.1 Stenotrophomonas sp. Sm10 | reverse complement strand
GAAAGATATAGATATAGAGAAAGATATAGATATAGATAAAGATAAAAATCCAGTCGAGCTCATCGTGGAAGAATATCAATCTCGTATTGCTCCGTTGGATGGAACTCAATTTGAAATCTTGAAAGAGTTCATCACTTTTGATGGAATGGAAGCGAAAGTTGTCCTGAAAGCAATTGGTCTTGCTGCTGACAATGGTAAAAGGAATTTTAGTTATATCAGAGCGATTTTAACGAATTGGAAAAACGATGGAGTTTTGACGATTGCAGCAGTCGATGAACGTGAGCGAGCGTACAAAGAAAGTAAAATCAAGGATCAGTCAGGGAATCAAAAATCAAATGTTCCTGAATGGTCACAACCTAACTATGTGAATACCACGAGCGAGGAGGTCAAGGAAGAGCTTGAAAAACGGAAACGTGAATTACTTGAAAGGCTTGAGAATGGAGGTGGCTGATGTTTATTTTAAGACATGGAACAAGAGAAGATAAGCCGTTTCTGAGGTCTGCTGTTATCGGTGTGACTGGCTTGGACATTTCATGTTCAGAGGAGAAGAAAGCCATGCGGTTTATCTCTCGGGCGGCAGCCTTACAGGTTGGTAAGGCATTGAGAGGTTCCTTTGGGAACTTTTATCCTGTTGAGGTGGAGTGATGTTAGAATTTTACTTCGTCTATAATGGGCACTGCAAGTTTTACCTTGGGACGTTTGACAATGTCGATGATCTTATTGACAATATGGAAGACCATCAGTGGGCTTTCTCGGCTATCACTCATCCAAGGTTTCAGAAGCACATTGGTCAGCGGACGACACGGTTTGACTACGGTGCTAAGGATTGTTACTATTTAGCAACTTTTTCAGGAGGAGAAGAAAATGATTGAACTTTTTAAAGAATTTGGAATGGCTATTCTGTGGCTATTTCTCGGCTATTTAGTCGGGGAACGTGCAGCAAGAAAGGACAAGAAAGATGATCAATAACGTTACATTGGTAGGGCGCTTGACAAAAGACCCTGAATTAAAATATACGCCGTCGAATGTGGCGGTTGCTACCTTTACTCTGGCGGTCAATCGGAACTTCAAGGGAGCAAACGGCGAGCGAGAGGCGGATTTCATCAACTGTATGATGTGGCGTAAGCAGGCGGAGTTGTTTGCGGAATGGTGCAAGAAGGGGAATCTTGTCGGTGTGACGGGGCGCATCCAGACAAGGAACTACGAGAATCAGGAAGGGCGCAGGGTCTATGTGACTGAGGTTGTCGCAGAGAATTTCGAGCGACTTGAAAAGCGTGATGATACTGCTAACCGTTCGAACATTGAGGAATAAATGCCAGGACACGCCCTTGAGGAAGATGATTTTCCGTTTTAGTGGGAGGTAAGAAATATGATTGGAGTAACC
>NZ_JAPTFO010000001.1:0-145951 GCF_030985515.1 Stenotrophomonas sp. Sm10 | reverse complement strand
GGCGCCATGGATGGCGCCATCGAGCCCCCATGGATGGGTTTACGGCGTGTCCTGCTGGCCCCCACCGCCCCGCCAGCCCACAGGAAGCCAGCTCTTGCTGTTGCTGTTGCCCTGGCCTCGGCGGGTGCCGGGCGCCGCCCGGCCAGAGCCCTTCCCCCGCTTCCGGTACAATGTCGGGCCCGTTTCCCAACTACGGTTCCCCGGACATGATGGTCCTCGAGGGCGCGCCCGCCCTGTCGCCGTTCCGCCGCGAACGTCTTGAATCCCGCCTGCAGTCCATCGCTCCCTCCCTGCGCATCAGCGGTGCCTGGCACGTCTACTTCGTGCAGCCCGAAGGCAGCGCCGCCCCCGACCTGACCACGCTGTGCCGCATCCTCGAAGCGGCGCCGCAGGCCGAAGCCGTGGCCGAAGGCGCAGTCAGCCGCATCGTGGTGCCGCGCCTGGGCACGCTGTCGCCGTGGTCGAGCAAGGCCACCGAACTGGTCCGAGGTGCCGGCCAGCCGGTCAGCCGGGTCGAGCGTGGCCTGCGCATCGACGTGCAGGGTTGGCCGGCCGATGCCGCCGCCCAGCAGGCGCTGGTCAAGGCGCTGCACGACCCGATGACGCAGTCCGTGCTGGAGACCGTGGAACAGGGCCAGGCGCTGTTCTCGGCACCGGCCCGGGGTGAACTGGAGCGCGTGCCGGTGGACCAGCTGGAGGCCGCCAACCAGCGCCTCGGCCTGGCCATGGCCCAGGACGAGATCGACTACCTGCGCGAGCGTTTCACTGCGCTGGGCCGGTCGCCGTCGGACGTGGAACTGATGATGTTCGCGCAGGCCAATTCCGAGCACTGCCGCCACAAGATCTTCAACGCCAGCTGGACCATCGACGGCCAGGAGCAGGACCGCTCGCTGTTCCGGATGATCAAGAACACGCACCAGCAGACCCCGCAGCACACGCTCAGCGCGTACAGCGACAACGCCGCGGTGATTGAAGGCCATCCGGCGTCGCGTTACCGCCCGGATCCGGCCAGCGGCGAGTACCGCCGCGAGCCGCAGGTGCCCAGCGCGTTCCAGATCAAGGTGGAAACGCACAACCACCCGACCGCGATCGCGCCATTCCCGGGCGCCTCGACCGGTGCCGGTGGCGAGATCCGCGACGAAGGCGCGACCGGCCGCGGCGGCAAGCCCAAGGCCGGCCTGACCGGCTTCTCGGTTTCGCACCTGCGCATTCCGGAACTGCCGCAGCCGTGGGAGGCGCCGCGCGCGCTGAACCCGCGCATGGCACCGGCGCTGGAAATCATGACCGACGGCCCGCTCGGTGGCGCGGCGTTCAACAACGAGTTCGGCCGCCCGAACCTGCTCGGCTACTTCCGCAGTTTCGAACTGCCCGAAGGCGCCGATCTGGTGCGCGCCTACGACAAGCCGATCATGCTGGCCGGTGGCCTCGGCGCGATCGACCGCGTGCAGGTCGACAAGATCCCGCTGCAGGCCGGTGATGCGGTCATCGTGCTGGGTGGCCCGGCGATGCTGATCGGCCTGGGCGGCGGTGCCGCCAGTTCGGTGGCCTCCGGTGAAAGCGCCGAGGACCTGGACTTCGCCAGCGTGCAGCGCGACAACCCGGAAATGGAACGCCGCTGCCAGGAGGTCATCGACCGCTGCGTGGCGATGGGCGCCGACAACCCGATCAAGTTCTTCCACGATGTCGGCGCCGGTGGCCTGTCCAATGCCATCCCCGAACTGCTGCACGACTCCAGGGTCGGCGGCGTGATCGATCTGGGCAAGGTGCCCACCGATGATCCGTCGCTGTCGCCGATGCAGCTGTGGTGCAACGAATCGCAGGAACGCTACGTGCTGGGCGTGGCCCAGGAGCGCCTGGCCGAGTTCGCCGCGCTGTGTGCTCGTGAGCGCTGCCCGTTCGCTGCAGTTGGCGTGGCGACCGCCGAGGAAAATCTGGTGGTGGCCTATGGCGCCGTGCCGGGCCACACCCCGGCCGACGCACCGATCGACCTGCCGATGGACGTGCTGTTCGGCAAGCCGCCGAAGATGCACCGCGACACTGCGCACCCGCCGACACCGCGCTGGCCGGCGCTGAAGACCGGTGGCCTGGATCTGCAGGAAGCAGGCCTGCGCGTGCTCGCGCACCCGACGGTCGCCTCGAAGAACTTCCTGGTCACCATCGGTGATCGCAGCGTCGGTGGCCTGACCGCACGCGAACAGATGGTCGGCCCGTGGCAGCTGCCGGTGGCCGACGTGGCGATCACCCTGGCCGACTTCGACGGCGTCGCCGGCGAAGCGATGTCGATCGGCGAGCGCACCCCACTGGCCCTGCTCGATGCGGCTGCTTCGGCACGCATGGCGGTGGGCGAAGCGCTGACCAACCTGTGCGCGGCGCCGGTCGATGCGCTGGATGAGATCAAGCTGTCGGCGAACTGGATGGCCGCGGCCGGCCACCCGGGCGAAGACGCACTGCTGTACGACGCGGTGAAGGCAGTGGGCATGGAACTGTGCCCGCAGCTGGACATCAGCATCCCGGTGGGCAAGGACTCGTTGTCGATGCAGGCGCAGTGGCACGACCAGGGTGAGGCGCACAAGAGCGTGTCGCCGGTGTCGCTGGTGATCTCGGCGTTCGCGCCGGTGGCCGACGTGCGCCAGCAGTTGACCCCGCTGCTCGACCGGGAGGTGGACAGCGAGCTGTGGCTGATCGGCCTGGGGGCCGGCAAGCAACGCCTGGGTGGTTCGATCCTGGCCCAGGTGCATGCCGACCACAGCGAACTGCCGGCCTTTGCCGGTGCCGCCCCGGACCTGGACGATCCGCAGCGCCTGCGGGGTTTCTTCGAACTGATCCGCGATGCGCGCCAGTCCGGCCTGCTGCTGGCCTATCACGACCGCAGCGACGGCGGTGCCTTCGCCGCGTTGTGCGAAATGGCCTTCACCTCGCGCCTGGGCCTGGACATCACCCTCGATGCCTGGGGTGACGATCCGTTCCGCAGCTTGTTCAACGAAGAACTGGGTGCGGTGGTGCAGATCGCACGCGAAGACCGCGCCGCGTTTGCCGACCTTGTCGAACGCCATGCATTGACCGAATGCGCGCAGCGCATCGCCAAGCCGACCACCGCACCGGTGGTGCGCGTGTCGCTGGGTGGCGAAAACCTGGCCGAATGGCGCTGGGAAGCGTTGTTCGACGCGTGGTGGTCGGTTACCCACGCGATGCAGAAGCGCCGCGACAATCCGGCCAATGCCGACGCAGAGCGCGAGGTGGCACGTGCCTTCAACGCACCGGGCCTGAAGCCGAAGCTCAGCTTCGATCTCAACGAAGACGTGGCCGCACCGTTCATCAGCAGCGGTGCGCGCCCGCGCGTGGCCGTGCTGCGCGAGCAGGGCGTCAATGGCCAGATCGAAATGGCCAACGCCTTCGAACGCGCCGGCTTCCGCGCCTTCGACGTGCACATGAGCGACCTGATCGAAGGCCGCGTGGCGCTGCAGGACTTCACCGGCCTGGTGGCCTGTGGTGGCTTCAGCTATGGCGACGTGCTCGGTGCCGGCCGTGGCTGGGCTACCTCGATCCTGGAGCGCAGCGCACTGCGTGATGCCTTCGCCGCGTTCTTCGCACGCGAAGACAGCTTCGCGCTGGGCGTGTGCAATGGCTGCCAGATGATGAGCCAGCTGAAGAACATCATTCCGGGTGCCGAGCACTGGCCGCAGTTCCGCCGCAATGCCAGCGAGCAGTTCGAAGCCCGTACCGCACTGCTGGAAGTGGTGGAGTCGCCGTCGATCCTGCTGCGTGGCATGGCCGGCTCGCGCCTGCCGGTGGCGGTGGCGCATGGTGAAGGCCAGGCAGTGTTCGACACGGCCGTCGACCAGGCCGCGGCCCGCGTCTCGCTGCGTTACATTGATGGCCATGGCAACGTTGCCAGCCAGTATCCGCTGAATCCGAATGGTTCGCCGGATGGCATCACCGGCCTCACCAGCAGCGACGGCCGGGTCACCATCATGATGCCGCACCCCGAGCGCACCCCGCGCGCGCTCAACATGAGCTGGGCGCCGGCCGAATGGCAGGGTGACTCGCCGTGGATGCGCATGTTCCGCAACGCACGGGTGTGGTGCGGCTGATCGCAGCATTGCGCGCACGGCGCAATGCCATCGCGTATGGAAAACCCGCCGCGTTGCCGGCGGGTTTTTCTTTGCGCGCGCGAAACCCTTGTCGCGCCCGCTAGTTACATCGATTTTCATGCGCCAGCAGTTCGTCACGTGTGCATAACGAAGTTCTTTTATAAACACGCGAAATGGTGAACTGCTTCACGGCAATAGGATTTGCCGTGTCAAAGTCTTGACGATCTGCAAAGTTGCCGTTAACACTTGAAGCCCGTTTCAGAATCATTCATTTCGCAGTAACCGCTTGGCGCATGCGCTCGGGTTTCTGTCGCTGCGCGCCGTTCGGCATTACCCGCAGTAAATCACGCGAATAGACGCCCCCAGGGGACGCTGGGCCAGAAGGCTCGGCGATGGCGTCGCTTTGCCCAAAACCAGTCCAATCAGGAGCCGTACCGATGAATCGGATTTATCGCAAGGTCTGGAACAAAGCATTGGGTCAGTTGGTGGTGGCCTCGGAGCTGGCCTCCTCCGACAGCAGCGGTGGTGTTGTCGACCAGCGCCGCGATACGACACAGGCCACGCCCGCGCTGTTGGCGGTGGCACTGGGCCTGGTATTGGGATTGGGCATGAGCAGTTCCGCCGCTGCACAGTCGGTGCAGATCGGTGGCAGCGCCACCTGTGTGGCACTCAGCGGCAAGCTGCTGGAAAAGTGCCTGGTTGAAGGCACGGCCAGTGCCAAGGGCAGCAACGCGGTGGCGATCGGTGGCAACAGCAGCGCCAGTGCAGCCAACAGCGTTGCGCTGGGCGCAGGCTCCAAGGCTACGCGCGCCAACACGGTGTCTGTCGGCGATGCCGGCAAGGAACGGCAGATCACCAACGTGGCCGCCGGTACCCAGGCCACCGATGCGGTGAACAAGGGGCAGCTGGATGCGCAGGCGCGCGCCACGCAGGCCGCGCTGGCGGATGTCGCCGCAGCTGGGGACCGCTACTTCAAGGCTGATGGCGCAGGTGATGACAGCGACGCGGCCAAGATCGACGGGCAAGGCGCGGTAGCCGCCGGTGCCGGCGCCCAGTCCTTGGCCAATGCCACCACCGCCGTCGGCACCCAGGCCATTGCCGCCGGTCTCGGCGCCAGTGCGTTCGGACAAGGCGCATTGGCGATCGGCGATGCCAGCGTGGTGGTCGGGCAGAGCGCCGCAGCGTTCGGTCTCGGTGACACCGCCGTTGGCGCCAGCGCCTATGCCGCCAGCGAGAACGGCGCGGCCACCGCGCTGGGTGCGTTGTCCGAAGCAAGCGCCGACGGCGCCACTGCCGTAGGTGGTGGCGCTGTGGCGATGGGCCCAGGCAGTTCCGCACTGGGTCGAGGCGCCACTGCCGCAAACGAAGCCTCGATTGCGGTGGGTGCATTCAGTACCGCCGTGGGCGAATACAGCACCGCACTGGGCTCCAATTCGGCGGCGGTTGCCACCGGCAGCGTGGCGCTGGGCGCAGGCTCGCTGGCCGACCGTGTCGATACGGTGTCCGTCGGTGCGACCGAGTACGGCCTGACCCGGCAGATCACCAGCGTTGCGGCAGGTACTGAAGATACCGACGCGGTCAATGTCGGCCAGCTGAAGGACGTGGCTGCCGTGGCCGATGCCACCGCCAAGCGGTTCCAGGCTACTGGCAGCAGCAACAGCGATGCCGGCGCGCTGGCCGAAGGTGACGAGGCACTGGCGGCCGGCGAGGCGGCCAACGCCATCGGCAACGGCGCCACCGCTGTGGGCGCGGGCGCCAACGCCATTGCGCAGAACGCAACCGCCGTGGGCAACAACGCACTGGCCTCGGGCCAGAACAGTGCCGCGTTCGGCAACAACGCACAGGCCAACGGCCCGGGCAGCGTCGCCGTCGGTGGTGCCGCTGTCGATGCCGATGGCAATCCGCTGATCACCAGTGGCGGCGTACCGGTGGAAACCGGCGCCACCAGTGCCGGTGTCGGTGGCACCGCGGTGGGCGCCAGTGCCGAAGCCAGCGGGTTTGCGGCGTCGTCCTACGGGGTAGGTGCCTATGCCGCCGGCGCGCAGGCATCCGCGTTCGGTGCGGTCGCCAATGCCATCGGTGATTACTCCACGGCGCTGGGTACGCAGAGCAACGCCACCGGTACCAGCAGCGTCGCCATCGGTGGCCCGGCCGACCTGATTCCGGGCCTGGGCTTCTTCGTGCAGACCCAGGCCAGCGGTGAAGCGGCGACGGCCGTCGGCGCCGGTGCCATCGCCAGCGGTGATCGTGCGGTGGCCAACGGCAGCCTGACCGAAGCGTCCGGTGCGGAATCCACCGCCGTCGGCTACTTCGCTTACGCCCCGGGTGAGAATGCCAGCGCGCTCGGTGCTCAGACCTGGGCCAGCGGCGCGCAGAGTACCGCCCTCGGGTACTACGCCACCGCGCGTGGCGCCAACAGCGTCGCGCTTGGCGCGAATTCCGAAGCGGTGCGCGCCAACAGCGTGGCCGTCGGCAGTGCCGGCAACGAACGGCAGATCACCAGCGTCGCTGCCGGCAGCGAAGCCACCGATGCAGTGAACAAGGCGCAGTTGGACGCCGTGGCCAGCACCGCCGACAGCACCGCGCGCTTCTTCCAGGCCCAGCCGGAAGCGGGCAGTGATGCCGGTGCGCTGGCCGAGGGCGAAGGCGCGGTGGCGGCCGGTTCGTCGAGCAATGCGATCGGCGCCGGTGCGGTTGCACATGGCGCCGCCGCTTCGGCGATCGGTGATGACAGCGTGGCGGTGGGTCGCAACAGCAGCGCCACCGGCAACGGCGGTGTTGCCATCGGTGGCCTCGGCCAGGCCTACGACGAGTACAACCAGCCGATCATCGGTGCCGACGGCACGGCGCAGCAGGTAGGCACCACCGCCGTCGCCAACGCCACCGCAGTGGGCAGCGGCGCACAGGCCACCGGCGCCGCCAGCAGCGCGTTCGGCAATGCGGCCAAGGCCAGCGGGGACAACAGCTTCGCTGCTGGCGGCACGTCGCGTGCAACCGGCAGCTATGCGGTCGCGGTTGGTGACAGCGCCTTCGCCAGCAGCGATGACAGCACCGCGGTAGGGGGTTACAGCTGGGCGACGGCCAGTGGCGCAGCAGCGTTCGGTTCGGGTGCGTGGGCCACCGCCACCAACGCGTCGGCCTTTGGCAACGCGGCCTGGGCCAGTGGCAGCGGCGCAACCTCCATCGGCTACAACAGCTGGGCCAATGGGGCCAGTTCCACTGCGGTCGGCCGCGGTGCATTCGGCTATGGCGACAACAGCGTGGCACTGGGCTTCCAGGCGCTGGGCAACAGCATCAACAGCATCGCCATCGGTACCAATACGGTGGCCGGCGGCGAAAGTGCGATCGCATTGGGCGCCGGCAGCAACGCCAGCGCCAGCAATGCTGTCGCGCTCGGTGCCGGTTCGGTTGCCAGCCGTGCACGCACGGTGTCGGTGGGCAGCAGCGGCAACGAACGCCAGGTCACCAACGTCGCTGCCGGTACCCAAGCCACGGACGCGGTGAACAAGGCACAGCTGGATGCAGTGGCAACCACCGCCACCACCACCAGCCGCTTCTTCCAGGCCAGCGGCAACGGCGACGACGTGACTGGTGCCCTGGTGGACGGTGACAACGCGCTGGCCGCCGGTGATGCGGCCAACGCCATCGGCAACGGCGCCACCGCGCTCGGCAGTGGTGCCAATGCGCTGGCCAACAACGCGCAGGCGATCGGCTTCAACGCGCTGGCCAGCGCCGCCAACGCCAGCGCCGTCGGTGCCAACGCGCAGGCCACCGGTGAGTACGCCACCGCACAGGGCGCGGAAAGCGAAGCCAGCGGCGAGCAGAGCGCGGCGTTCGGCGCGGCCAGCGTTGCCAGTGGCGCCGGAAGCACTGCCAATGGCGTTCTGTCCGAAGCGTCCGGTGAAGAGGCCGTAGCCATGGGCTACTTCAGCAATGCCAGCGGCGATGCGGCCACCGCTGTCGGCAGCGAGAGCGTGGCCAGCGGCACCGCGTCGGCAGCGTTCGGCATCGGTGCAGAAGCGACCGGTGGCTACAGCACCGCCATCGGTGGCTATGCGCAGGCCTCGGCGTTCAACGCCACCGCCTTCGGCAACTTCGCCAATGCCTCCGGTTCCAACAGTGTGGCAGTGGGTGGCGATGCGGAAGCCTCCGGTGCCTACAGCACGGCCACCGGCCAGGGCAGCCTGGCCACCGGCACCAACAGTGTTGCCGTCGGCGGTTCGCTGTTCGGCGTGCTGGCCACCGAAGCATCGGGCAACTACTCCACCGCCGTCGGTGGTGGCGCCTGGTCCGGTGGCATCAACAGCACCGCACTGGGCAACGCCGCCGAATCGCGCGCGGCCAACAGCGTGGCGCTGGGTGCCGATTCGATCGCCGACCGCGACAACACCGTGTCGGTGGGCGGTGGTGGCAATACCCGCCAGATCACCAACGTGGCTGCTGGCACGCAGGGCACTGATGCGGTCAACAAGAACCAGCTCGACGCCGTAGCCGCTGCAGCGGAAAAGACCAGCAGGCAGTTCCAGGCCAGTGGCAACGCCGATGGTGAAACCGGCGCCCTGGTTGAGGGCGACAACGCGTTGGCCGCCGGTGATGCGGCCAACGCCATCGGCAACGGCGCCACCGCACTCGGTAGCGGCGCCAATGCGCTGGCGGCCAACGCCACGGCGGTGGGCCTCGATGCGCTGGCCACCGGCGACAACGCCGCAGCGTTGGGCAGTGCCGCACAGGCCACCGGCGAAGACAGCCTTGCGCTCGGCACCGGCGCCAGCGCCAGCGAGCTGGGTGCCAGTGCCGTGGGTGCGCGTGCACAGGCCAGTGGTGCATACAGCACCGCGACCGGCACTGAATCCAACGCCAGCGGCACGCAGGCACTGGCCAGCGGCTTCCGCAGCGCCGCCTCGGCCGATGGCACCACCGCCGTCGGTGGCTATGCCGAAGCAAGCGGACGCCTCGGCACCGCGTTGGGCTATGGCTCGGCGGCCAGTGGTGCCAACACCACGGCAGTCGGCTTCGGCGCTGCCGCGGCCGGTACCGGTGCCGTGGCCGTAGGTCAGTCCAGCGAGGCCAGTGGCGAGGAGAGTGTGGCCATTGGTGGCAGCACCTTCTTCGGCTTGATCCCGTCGCGTGCCAGCGGCACTGGTGCAGCGGCATTCGGTGCGGGTGCGTGGGCGACCGAAGACTACGCGACCGCGATCGGCTGGAACTCGTGGGCGGATGCGGCGGATGCCACTGCGCTGGGTGCCGGTGCCACCGCCAGTGGGTTGAACAGCGTGGCGCTGGGCGCCGGCTCCAAGGCCGAGCGCGACAATACCGTGGCTGTGGGAACCGCGGGCGGTGAGCGCCAGGTGACCCATGTTGCAGCCGGCACTGAAGCCACCGATGCGGTGAACAAGGGCCAGCTGGACGCGGTGGCCAGCGTTGCCGACAAGACCAGCCGCCAGTTCCAGGCCAGCGGCAATGCCGATGGCGAAGCAGGCGCACTGGTGGAGGGTGACAACGCGCTCGCCGCTGGCAATGCGGCCAATGCAATTGGCAACGGCGCTACCGCGTTGGGCAGCGGCGCAACGGTGGTCGCTGCCAATGCCACGGCGGTCGGCGTCGACGCACTGGCCACGGCCGAGCAGAGCGTGGCCATCGGCAGCGGTGCCAGCAGCACCGCAGACAGTGCCGTTGCGCTGGGTGCACAGAGCAGCAGCGGCGGCGCCGCCAGCATTGCGATCGGCGCGCAGTCGCAGTCGCAGGGCATCGGGGCGACCGCTGTCGGCGGCATGGCCGAGGCCGCCGGCCTTGCGGCTACCGCAGTGGGCTACGGCGCGATCGCCGATGGCCGCGAAACGACCGCAGTCGGCAACTTCGCGCAGGCCAGCGGCTGGCGCGCCACGGCGTTTGGTGC
Organism: Stenotrophomonas sp. Sm10; assembly: GCF_030985515.1. Taxonomy (NCBI): domain Bacteria; kingdom Pseudomonadati; phylum Pseudomonadota; class Gammaproteobacteria; order Lysobacterales; family Lysobacteraceae; genus Stenotrophomonas; species Stenotrophomonas sp. Sm10. The sequence continues at coordinate 135,964 of NZ_JAPTFO010000001.1, read as the reverse complement.
AGGTGCCAGCGCCGGCTTCTTCGGCACCGCCGTAGGCAGTGCTGCGCAGGCCGCCGATGTTTCCACGGCGGTGGGCCAGGGCACCATCGCGCAGATCGCCGGCGCCGGCTTCGGCGTGCAGGCAAAGGCTGGCGAGTACGGCACCGCTCTGGGCAACAACGCCGCCACCGGGTTGAACGGCGTGGCGGTCGGCTTCAACGCACTGGCCGGACAGGATGCCGCCAGCGCCAGCGCCGGCCAGTTCACTACCGCCATCGGCAGTGAAGCGTGGGCCACCGAAGATGGCGCCACCGTGGTCGGTTACAACAGCTATGCGCAGGCCAGCAACGCGACGGTGCTCGGCAGCCACACCTGGACCACCAAGGACGCCGGTAACAGCGTCGCGTTGGGCGCGGGCTCGCTGGCCGACCGCGCCAACACGGTGTCGGTGGGTGCTGCGCAGGAGTGGGTCGATGCCGCCGGCGTCACCCACAGCGCGATCAACCGCCAGCTCACCAATGTCGCGGCGGGTACGCAGGCCACCGATGCGGTGAACAAGGGCCAGCTCGATGCAGTGGCCGCCACCGCCGATGCGGTCGGCCAACGCTTCAAGGCCAACGGTTCGGGTACCGCCAGTGCCACCGGCACCGATGCCGTGGCCATTGGCGGCAACGCCAACGCCAGTGGCGGCCGCAGCAATGCGTTGGGCAGCGGTGCCGCGGCCATCGGCAATGCGACGCTGGCACTGGGTGCCAACAGCGGCGCCAGCGGCAACAACTCGGTGGCATTGGGTGCCGGTTCGCGCGCGCTGGAGGCCAACGTGGTCTCGGTCGGCGGTGGCAACGGCACCGCCGGTCCGGCCACGCGGCGCATCGTCAACGTCGCCGACGGCCGCATCGCTGCCGGCAGCACCGATGCGATCACCGGCTCCCAGCTCAACGTCACCAACCAGCGGGTGGGAGCAGTGGAAACCCGCGTGGGTGACTTCGACTCGCGCATCGCGACGGTCGAGACCACGGCGGCCAGTGCGGTCGGCTACGACGACGCCAGCCGTGACCGACTGACCCTGTCCGGTTTCCAGGGCACCACCATCGACAACGTCGGTGCCGGCAGCATCGCCGCCGGTAGCCGCCAGGCGATCAACGGCGGGCAGCTGTTCCAGTCGCTAAGTGATGCCGCCAGCTTCCTCGGCGGTGGCGCCAGCGTTGGCATGCAGGGCGTGTTCGTGGCGCCGAACTACGTGATCCAGGGCGCCACCTACAGCAACGTCGGCGATGCGCTGGGCGCGCTGGACCGCAAGGTCAGCGAGATCGACCGTCGCACCGCCGGTGGCACGCGTGCCGGAACCGCCAGCCTGCGCGCGATGAGTGCCTCGCTGGATGACAGCCCGCTGGCCAGCGCCGCGGATGCGCGTGCAACAGCCGATGCAGCACCGGCCGGCACCGCGCGGGTGCAGGGTACGCCGACGGCCGCCGCGGCGGGTGCTGGCATTCCGGTCGGGACCCCGGCGACCGGCGCCAATGCGGTGGCCATGGGCGAGGGCGCCGTCGCCAGCGGCGCGTCGTCCACTGCCGTCGGCCAGGGTGCCAGTGCCACGGCTGCCAACGCCGTGGCACTGGGCCAGGGTTCGGTCGCCGATCGTGCCAACACCGTGTCGGTCGGCAGCGAAGGCAACGAACGCCAGGTCACCAACGTCGCCGCCGGCACCACCGCCACCGACGCCGTCAACAAGGGCCAGCTGGACCGTGGCCTGGCCACAGCGAACAGCTACACCGACAGCCGCGTCCAGGCCGTCGCCGACAGCTTCGATGTGTTCAAGGGCGAGATCGATGGACGCCTGCGCCACATGGACCGCCGCATCGACCGCCAGGGTGCGATGAGTGCGGCGATGCTCAACATGGCCACCAGTGCCGCCGGAATCCGCACCCAGAACCGGGTCGGCGTCGGCATCGGTTTCCAGGGCGGCGAGTCGGCGTTGTCGCTGGGCTACCAGCGTGCGATCAGCGATCGCGCCACGGTTACCTTCGGCGGTGCCTTCAGCAGTGACGACAGCTCGGTTGGCGTCGGTGCCGGCTTCGGCTGGTAAGCCAAACCACTGCGCCGGCGGCCACCCACGCCGGCGCCAAACCTGCAAACAGGGCCTGGGGGGAGGTCACGGCAATCCCGGCTGGGCCGGCCGGGAGTCGTCAAGGAATGATGGCCGCAGTGTTGGTTCGATCCATGACCCAGAAGAGGAATTCGACGTGATCAAGAAGCAGAACCTTCGCATCAATGTGCTTGCCGCCGCCGTGCTGTCGATGACCGCCGTCGGTGCCGTCCACGCCGCCGGGTTGCCGACCCGTGAACCGGTGCGCCAGGCCAGCACCGCCGAGCCCGGCACCCAGCGCATCATCGTCAAGTACCGTGCCGGCACCGCTGCGGCGGGCGACCGGTCGGCCAAGCTGTCCACCGTGCAGTCCGCGCTGACCCGCGCCAGCCTGTCCGGTGGCACTACCCGCGCCAGCGCGCTCGGCCCGCAGGTCGTGCGCAGGCTGGGCGTCGGTGCCGACCTGATCCGCCTGCAGGGGCGCCTGGCGCCTGCCGAACTGCAGCGCGTGCTGAAGGAACTGAAGGCCGATCCGTCCGTGCAGTACGCCGAGGCCGATGTGAAGCTGCGCCGTACCGAGCTGCGTGCCGGTGACGTGCAGCCGGCGCTGGCGCCGAATGATCCCTACTACCAGCAGTACCAGTGGCACCTGCACAACGCCACCGGCGGCATCAACGCACCGTCGGCGTGGGATGTATCGCAGGGCGAAGGCGTGGTGGTGGCGGTACTCGACACCGGCATCCTGCCGCAGCACCCGGACCTGGTCGGCAACCTGCTGGAAGGCTACGACTTCATCAGCGATGCCGAGACGTCGCGCCGTGCCACCAACGACCGCGTGCCGGGCGCGCAGGACTATGGTGACTGGGTCGAGAACGACAACGAGTGCTACACCGGCTCCGTCGCCGAGGACAGCTCCTGGCACGGTACCCATGTGGCCGGTACCGTGGCCGAGCAGACCAACAACGGCGTCGGCATGGCCGGTGTCGCGCACAAGGCCAAGGTGCTGCCGGTCCGCGTGCTCGGCAAGTGCGGTGGCTACCTTTCCGATATAGCCGACGCCATCACCTGGGCCTCCGGCGGCACGGTGGCCGGCGTACCCGCCAATGCCAACCCGGCCGAGGTCATCAACATGAGCCTCGGCGGCAGCGGCAGCTGCGACGGGACCTACCAGGAAGCGATCAATGGCGCGATCTCGCGTGGCACCACCGTGGTCGTGGCGGCCGGCAACGAGACCGACAACGCCTCCAAATACCGTCCAGCCAGTTGCGACGGCGTGGTGACCGTCGGCGCCACCCGCATTACCGGCGGCATCACCTACTACTCCAACTACGGCACCCGCGTGGACCTGTCCGGTCCGGGTGGTGGTGGCAGCGTCGATGGCAATCCCGGCGGCTACGTCTGGCAGTCCGGTTCCGATGCGGCCACCACGCCGGAGTCGGGCAGCTACAGCTACATGGGCATGGGCGGCACGTCGATGGCCTCGCCGCACGTGGCTGCCGTCGCTGCACTGGTGCAGAGCGCGCTGATCGCCAAGGGCAAGGATCCGCTGGCCCCCGCCGCGATGCGCACCCTGCTGAAGGAAACCGCGCGTCCGTTCCCGGTCAGCATCCCGACCGCCACTCCGATCGGCACCGGCATCGTCGATGCCAAGGCGGCGCTGGCAAAGGCGCTGGAAGAGCCGTGCACCGAGAACTGTGGACCGGTGGCGACGCCGCTGACCAACAAGGCCGCCGTGGGGGGGCTGAACGGCACGGCCGGCAGCAGCCGCCTGTACAGCTTCGAGGCAGCCGCTGGCAAGCAGCTCAGCGTGATCACCTACGGTGGCACCGGCAACGTGTCGGTCTACATCGCCCAGGGTCGCGAGCCGAGCGCCAGCGACAACGATGGCAAGTCGACCCGTCCCGGCACGTCCGAAACGGTACGGGTGAACAAGCCGGTGGCAGGCACCTACTACATCAAGGTGGTGGGCGAAGCGGCCTACAACGGCGTGAGCATCCTCGCCACGCAGTAAGCCTGACGTGTCGTAGTTGAACGGCCGAGGCCCGTCATCCTGTGTGACGGGCTTCGTCTTTTTACGAAAGCTGGCCGCAGGGCGGCGGAAATCATGGCTTAACTGCTAAAGTCGGTCCGATTGACAGGAGAGTCACGTGAACGCGCTCGCTGCAACCGTTACCGACGATGCCGAAGGCCGCATCCTGGATGCGCTGCTGGCACGCGGCCGGCTCAAGGAAGGAGACCTGGCGCGCGCGCGGCCGTTGCACGCCGAGGCCGGCGGCAGCCTGCTGGGCCTGCTGGTGCGCCTGGGCCTGGTGTCTGAACGCGACCAGGCACAGACCAGCGCGGAGGTGCTGGGCCTGCCGCTGCTGGAGGGCAGGCAGGTGCCGGAGGCCCCGCCACAGGCACTGGCCGAGGGCATGCCACTGTCGCTGCGCTTCCTGAAGCAGTTCCATGTGTGCCCGCTGGAGTTGAATGAACACGGGGTGCGTCTGTGGCTGGCCGATGCCCACGATGCCTATCCGCAGCAGGCCGTGCAGTTGGCGCTGGGGGTTCCGGTGACACCGGTGCTGGGCATGCGCGCGGAGATCGATGACCTGGTCGAGCGCTGGTTCGGCCAGGGCCGCAGCGCGATGGGCGCGATCGTGGAGACCGCAGACGGCGAGGGCGGCGCGGTCGACGATATCGAGCACCTGCGCGACCTGGCCTCGGAAGCGCCGGTGATCCGCCTGGTCAACCTGGTGATCCAGCGTGCGGTGGAACTGCGCGCGTCGGACATCCATGTCGAACCGTTCGAGAGCCGCCTGAAGGTCCGCTACCGTGTCGATGGCGTGCTGGTGGAGGGCGAAAGCCCGCCGGCCAACCTCACCGCAGCGGTGATCAGCCGCATCAAGATCATGGCCCGGCTCAACATTGCCGAGCGCCGCCTGCCGCAGGACGGCCGCATCATGCTGCGCGTGCAGGGCAAGGAGCTGGACCTGCGCGTGAGCACCGTGCCGACCGCGCACGGCGAAAGCGTGGTGATGCGCCTGCTCGACCGCGAGACAGTGGTGTTTGATTTCCACCGGCTGGGGTTCACCGATGCGTTCCTGCCGCAGTTCCGCAAGGTGCTGGAACAGCCGCACGGCATCCTGCTGGTGACCGGCCCGACCGGCTCGGGCAAGACCACCACGCTGTACACCGCGCTGAGCCAGCTCAATACCGCCGACGTCAAGATCATCACGGTCGAGGACCCGGTCGAGTACCAGATCGAGGGCATCAACCAGATCCAGGCCAAGCCGCAGATCGGCCTGGACTTCGCCAACGCGCTGCGCAGCATCGTGCGCCAGGATCCGGACATCATCATGATCGGCGAAATGCGCGATCTGGAAACCGCGCGCATCGCGATCCAGTCGGCACTGACCGGCCATCTGGTGCTGTCCACCCTGCACACCAACAATGCCGCCGGTGGTATCACCCGCCTGCTCGACATGGGCGTGGAAGACTACCTGCTCACCTCCACCATCAACGGGATTCTGGCCCAGCGCCTGGTGCGCCGGCTGGAACCGACCCACGCCGAGCGCTACGAGGCTTCGCCGGAGGAAATCAAACGCTTCGAGCTGCGCCGCCTGCAGCCGGAAGGGCCGATCCATCTGTTCCGCCCCAGGCCCTCGGCGCTGGCGCCGACCGGTTACCTCGGTCGTACCACCATCATGGAATTCCTGGTGATGAACGATGCGCTGCGGCGTGCGGTGATGCGCCGCGACGGCATGGGCGAGATCGAACGCATTGCCCGCGAAGCCGGCATGCGCACGATGTACGAAGACGGCCTGTCCAAGGCCCTCAGTGGGCAGACGACCATCGAGGAAGTCCTGCGTGTCACCGAGGAAAGCTGATGCGCGCAGGACGACGGGGCTGACATGCCGACCTACCGTTACAAGGCACTGAATCCGCACGGCGAGATCTTCGACGGGCAGATGGAAGCGGCCAGCGAGGCCGAGCTGGTCGCGCGCCTGCAGGACCAGGGCCATCTGCCGATGGAGACACAGCTGGCCGATGGCGGTGCGATCGGTGGCGGTACCTGGCGCAACCTGTTCCGCCAACGGCCGCTGCAGGGCGCGGCATTGCTGCAGTTCACCCAGCAGCTGGCGACACTGCTCGGTGCGGGCCAGCCGCTGGACCGCGCGCTGTCGATCCTGCTCGGGTTGCCCGAAGACGATCGTTCGCGTCGCGCGATCGCCGACATCCGCGATGTGGTGCGCGGTGGCGCGCCGCTGTCGACCGCACTGGAACGCCAGCACGGGTTGTTCTCGCGCCTGTACGTGAACATGGTGCGTGCCGGTGAGGCCGGCGGCAGCCTGCACGAAACCCTGCAGCGCCTGGCCGACTACCTCGAACGCAGCCGGGCCCTGCAAGGCAAGGTGATCAACGCGCTGGTGTACCCGGCCATCCTGCTGGTGGTGGTGGGTGGTGCGCTGCTGTTCCTGCTTGGCTACGTGGTGCCGCAGTTCGCGCAGATGTACGAGAGCCTGGATGTGGCGCTGCCGTGGTTCACCAACGCAGTGCTGCAGCTGGGCCTGTTCGTGCGTGACTGGTGGGTGCTGCTGCTGGTGGTGCCGGCGCTGGTGGCGCTGTTCTTCGAACGCAAGGCGCGGCAGCCGGCCTTCCGGTTGGCGCTGGATGGTTGGCTGCTGCAGCGTCGCGGCATCGGCCGCCTGCTGGGTGAACTGGAGACTGCCCGGCTGGCGCGCACGCTGGGTACCCTGCTGCGCAATGGCGTACCGCTGCTGGGTGCCCTGGGCATCGCCCGCAACGTGCTGGGCAACCGCGCGCTGGCTGCCGATGTGGAAACCGCCGCCGATGAAGTGAAGAACGGTGCCGGCCTGTCGCTGGCACTGTCGCGAGGCAGGCGTTTCCCGCGCCTGGCCTTGCAGATGATCCAGGTTGGCGAGGAGTCCGGCGCGCTCGATACCATGCTGTTGAAAGCGGCTGACACCTTCGAACAGGACAGCGCCCGCCGCATCGACCGCCTGTTGGCGGCGATGGTGCCGGCGATCACCCTGGTGCTGGCCTCGGTGGTGGGTGCGGTGATCGTTGCCGTGCTGGTGCCGCTGTACGACCTGACCAATGCCATCGGTTGACGATGGATCCCTACGCAACCCCGACACTCCGCAACTGAAAGGACCGACCATGATTGCTTCCCGTCGACCGATCCGCCTTTCCTTCACCGCAGCGCGCAACCAGTCGGGCATGAGCCTGCTGGAGATCATCATCGTCATCGTGCTGATCGGCGCGGTGCTGACCCTGGTCGCCAGCCGCGTGCTGGGTGGCGCCGACCGCGGCAAGGCCAACATTGCCAAGGCACAGGTGCAGACCGTCGCATCCAAGGTCGACAACTACCAGATCGATACCGGCAAGCTGCCCGGCTCGCTCAATGATCTGGTGACTGCACCGGCTGGCGTGGCTGGCTGGCTGGGGCCCTATGCCAAGCCGGCCGATCTGAACGATCCGTGGGGCCATGCGCTGGAATACCGCACGCCGGGCGAGGGCCAGCCGTATGAGCTGATCAGCCTGGGCAAGGACGGCAAGGCCGGTGGCAGCAGTGTCGACGCCGACATCCGCTACCAGCCGTAACCGGGCATGTCGCGTTTCCTGCCGCGCCGGTTGCAACGCCCGCGCCTGCCCGGCAGGCGCGCAGCGGGCCTGTCGCTGCTGGAAATGCTGCTGGCGATCGCGCTGATCGCCGCGATCGGCCTGATCACCGCTGCCGGCCTGTCACGCGGTTTCGCTGGCATGCAGCTGCGCAGCGCCGGCAAGGACATCGCCAACCAGCTGCGCATGGTGCGCGCGCAGGCGATCACCCGCGGCGAGCCGCAGCGCTTTGTCATCGAGCCGGCCAAGCGGCGCTGGGAAGGCGCCAACCAGCGCCACGGTGACGTGCCGGCACAGCTGCAGGTGCAGTTCGAAGGCGCCGCGCAGCTGGCCACCGCGCCGGGGCAGGGCGTGATCGAGTTCCACCCCGATGGCGGCTCCAGCGGTGGCCGCATCCGGCTGCAGCGTGACGACGCCGAATGGCGCATCGACGTGGGCTGGCTGACCGGTGAGGTCCGCTCTGGCCCTTGGCGGGCGCAATGAAGCGGCGCGCCCGCGGCTTCACCCTGCTGGAAGTGATCATCGCCTTCGCCCTGCTGGGCCTGGCGCTGACGCTGCTGCTGGGCAGCCTGTCCGGCGGCGCAAAACAGGTGCGCGATGCCGAGCTGCGCACGCGCGCGGTGCTGCATGCGCAGTCGCTGCTGGCCGAAACCGGCGTCGCCTCGCCGCTGCAGGCAGGCAGGCAGCAGGGAGACTGGGAGCAGGGGCGCTACCACTGGGAATTGCAGGTCCAGCCATGGGCGGAGCCGCGCGCAGGCAATGTCGCGCAGGCAACGTCACCGGGAACCCCCTGGCTGGCCGAACTGCAGCTGCAGGTGCGCTGGGGTGACAGCGAGCGCGAACAGCTGCGCTGGCGCAGCCTGCGCCTGTTGCCGCCCGACCTGGAGAATGCGCGGTGAAGCCCCGCGCCGCAGGGTTCACCCTGGTCGAAGTAATGCTGGCCACCGTGCTGCTGGCCGGCGGCCTGGCATTGGCCTTTGCCAGCGTGCGCTCGGCGATGGCGGTCAGCCAGCGCGGCGAACAGATCGCCGCCGAAAGTGAACGCATGCGGGCGGTCGAGTCTCTGCTGGGCAGGCAGCTGGCCGGCGCACTGCGCACCCCGCTGGAGGTCCCGGACCCCACCCGCGAACCGGTGTTCTTCCAGGGCGAAGAACACCGCATGCTGTTCGCCGCCGACCTGCCCGGCTACCTCGGCCGTGGCGGCTCCTACCTGCACGCGCTGCAGGTGGACGGACGCGAGGGGCAACAGCGCCTGCTGCTGGACCTGGTGTTGCTGCAGGAAGGCGAGCGCATCGCCGAGAATCCGCCACGCCCGCCGGAGGTGTTGGTTGAGAACCTGAAGTCGGTGCAGCTGCGCTATCGCGGCATCGATGCGGGCACCGGTCAGATGAGTGACTGGATGCCGCGCTGGGACGATACCCGGCGGCTGCCGATGCTGGTGGAGATCAGGATCGTGCCCGCCAAGGGCGCGCCTTGGCCATTGCTGGTGGTGGCACCGCGCGCCGGTGGCAGTGGAGGTGCGCGATGAACCGGCAACACGGTGCGGCGCTGGTGCTGGTGCTGTGGCTGATCGCATTGATGACCGCGCTGGTCGGTGCGTTCGCGCTGAGCGCACGGGTCGAGCATCTGCAGCAGCGGGTACTGGATGACGATGCACGCGGGCAGGAACGTGCGCGCGCCGGCCTGGAGTACGCGCTGCTGCGCCTGTCCGCTGATCCGCTGCGGGCGCCCTGGCGTGCCGATGGCCGCACCTACCGCTGGCAGTTCGATGACGCCAGCATCGAGATCAAGGTGCTGGACGAGAATGGCAAGATCAACCTCAACCTGGCCGACGTGACCCTGCTGACGGCGTTCCTCAAGGCACTCGGTGAAGACGAAGGCGCTGCCCGGCAGATGGCCGGCGCCATTGTTGACTGGCGTGATGAAGACAGCCTGCTGCAGCCCGGTGGCGGTGCCGAAGCGCCGGACTACGCGGCGGCCGGGTTGCCGTATGGCCCGCGCAACAAGCGCTTTGAGACACTCGGCGAACTGCAGCGGGTGCTGGGCATGCGCGGCCCGCTGTACAAGGCCATGCTGCCCCACCTGACCCTGTACAGCCGCCAGGCGCGCCCGGATCCCCAGTTCGCCAGCGCGCCGGTGCTGACCGCACTAGGGCTGGATGCGGATACCGTGCTGGCGCAGCGCGCCCAGCAGGAGCGTGACGCAGATACCGCTGGCGGTGCGACAACGCTTGCCAGCAGCAGCGGCACCTATAGTATCGAGTCCCGTGCAACCGACAGCAGTGGACGCCGGTCGGTGTTGCAGGCAGTGGTACGCAATGGCTCGGGCGGGGTTCCCGGGCGGTCCTACACAGTGCTTCGCTGGGAGCAGGGAATGACAGCAAGATGACGGCATGGCAGGACAGTGTGCGGCAGGTGCAGGGCCGGATCGGCCCGGGCGCCGGCCGTTTCCTGCGCTGGTGGCGGCAATCGCTGCTGGCGTGGGTGCCGGCCCGTTGGCAGTGGGCGCTGGGCTGGGCACAGGCGCGCCTGCTGCTGCAGCGCCAGGGTGACCAGCTGCAGGTCTGGCGTGAGGCCGGTGAACGCCGCGAAGCGGTTGCCAGCGTGCCATGGCCGCTGTCGCCGGTGGAACTGGACCGCGTGCTGGAACCGCGGCTGCGCAGCCTGCCACGGGTGTGGCTGCTGCCGGCCAGCGAGGTACTGCGTCGTCATCTGCGCTTGCCCGCGGCTGCGGCCGACCGCCTGCGCGCCGTGGTCGGTTTCGAGATCGACCGCCAGACGCCGTTCGAATCGAGCCAGGTCAGCTTTGACGTGCGTGAGCTGGGGGGCGCAGCCGAGGGCCAGCTGCAGGTCGAACTGATCGCCTGGCCGCTGCGCCAGCTGGAAGCGTGGCGGGCCAGCGTGGGCGAGTGGGCCGATGCACTGGCCGGTGTCGATGCCATCGACAGCGAGGGTGAGCCTCTGCAGGTGAACCTGCTGCCACCGGCGCAGCGCCAGTTGCGCGCGGATCCCATGCGGCGCTGGAATGTGCTGTTGGCCGTGGCCGCGCTGGTGATGCTGGTGCTGGCCGCCGTGCAGCTGCTCGACAACCGCCGTGACGCTGCCGATGCGCTGCGTGCGCAGGTCGAGCGCAGTGCACGCAGTGCGCGTGGTGTCGCCAGCGAACGCGCGCAGCTGCAGGCACTGATCGATGGTGCCGCATTCCTGGAAAAGCAGCGCAGCCAGCGCGCCGGAACGGTGGAAATCTGGAATGAACTGACCCGGCGCCTGCCGGAGGGCACCTACCTGGAAAAGCTGGCCATCGAGAACAACAACCTGCAGCTGATCGGCCTGAGCCGCGAGGCCTCGCAGCTGGTGCAGCTGCTGCAGGATGCGCCGCAGTGGCGCAAGGTCAATCTGACCGGCGTACTGCAGGCCGATGGCGCCGCCAGTGGCCGTGACCGCTTCACCATGACCGCCGAACTGCAGCCGTTGCCGGCTGCGGCCCCGGCCCGGGAGGCGGCCGATGCCGATGCCAAGCGCACGCCGTGACCGCTGGCTGGCACTGGCGCTGCTGCTGGCAGTGCTGGGCCTGGCCTACCTGCTGCTGGTGCACCCCTGGTTCACCCAGCCGCTGCGCGAAATCGATGCCGACGTGGCCGCCCTGCGCGAGCGCGAACAGCGCGTGCAGGCGCAGCTGCAGCAGCAGCCGCAGATCGAACAACGCCTGCGCGCCACCCGCGAGGCACTGCAGCAGCGGCCGGGCTTCCTACGTGAAGCCACCGCCGAAGCTGCAGCCGCTGCGCTCGGCGCGAAGCTGCAGGATGCGGTGGCGATGGCCAGCCCGGGCAACCGCAGCTGCACCATCAGCAACCGCACGCCACTGACCGACAACCGTCGTGACGCCGAGTTCGTGCGCGTTGCCATGCAGGTGCGCCTGCGTTGCGGTGTGGCCGAACTGGCCACGGTGCTGCACAGCCTGGAAACCGGCAGCCCGCGCCTGTTCGTCGACAACCTCAACCTGATCGCGCAGCGCTTCCAGCAGTCGCCGAATGAATCCGGGCTGGGCCTGGACGTGTCGTTCGAACTGGCCGGTTACCTGCTGCCCGGTGCCGCTGCCGATGGCGCTGCGCCGGCACCGGCAGCCGAGCCGGGCGCGGCGCCGCAACCGCCTTCGGCTGCACCGGCACCCTCACCGGCTGTGCCGGAAGAGGGGCAGGAGGTGGCCGATGAAGCTTGAGCAGATCAGCCTGCGCACCGGTTTCCTGCTGGCACTGGCCGGCTGGGCGGCAGCGGTCTGGCTGGCCACCGGCTTCGGGCTGGGCAGCCAGCTGCCAGCTGCCGGCGGCAATGCCGACGCGGTGCCCTCGTTGCCGGTGCTGCCGCCGTTGGCCGCAGAACGCATGGCCAGCGCCGACAGCTACAGTGCCATCGGCGAGCGACCGCTGTTCGCCGAGGACCGCAGGCCGAAGCCCTATCTGCTCGGTGGCAGCGAGCCTGCCGCCAGCGCCGCGCTGCGCCTGACCGGCGTGCTGCTGACCGGCGACTTCGGCATGGCCACCTTCACCACCGAGCAGAACCGTTCGTTGCGCCTGCGCCTCAACGGTGAAGCCGTCGACGGCTGGCAGCTGGTGGCACTGCAGCCGCGCCAGGCCACCGTGATCGGCCCCGGTGGCAACCAGGTGCTGGAACTGGCGGTCTTCAACGGCCAGGGCGGTGAGCCGCCGACCGTGCTGCGCGGCGCCAACGGTGCGCCGCCGGCAGGTGCGATCGTTGTGCCGCCCCCGGCAGGTGCTCCGCCGACACCGCCGCCGGTTGCGGCAACCCCATCGCCGTCGCCTGCTGGCAGTGCGCCAGCGCCCTCGGCTGCGGCATCCGCCCCTGCCACCAACAACGGCCCAAGCGAAGCGCAGATGCAGGCCATCCGCGAACGCATCCAGGCCCGTCGCCGCCAGCTGCAGCAACAACAGCAGCAACAACCGTCGCCGCCCCCGGGCGATGGCACCAACCGATAGAGTGAATGCATGAGCCTGCGTTTCCTTCCCTGGTCCTTTGCCCTCGCGCTGCTGGTCGGCTGCAGCACCGTGTCCGCGCCGCACGTGCAGCGCAAGGGCAATCTGTCGCCCACCTCCGAGGCTGGCCGGGCGGCCGATGTCACCGCTGACGCCGCCCGTGACGCCCAAGGCGCGCCGCAGGCGGTGATCCGCCGTGGCACGGGCACCATGATCAACCGCGAAGCAGCCCGCGCACCGGCACCGGCGCTGCATGGCGCCAGCACCGGCGAGGCTACCTTCAACTTCGAAGGCGAATCGTTGCATGCGGTGGTCAAGGCCATCCTCGGCGACATGCTGGGCCAGAACTACGTGATCGCACCGGGGGTGCAGGGCACGGTCACCCTGGCCACCCCCAAGCCGGTGTCGCCGGCACAGGCGCTGAACCTGCTGGAGATGGTGCTGGGCTGGAACAACGCACGCATGGTCTACAGCGGTGGGCGCTACAACATCGTTGCCGCCGACCAGGCGCTGGCCGGTACGGTTGCGCCGAGCACGGCGCCAGCCGCCAGCGCGCGTGGCTTCGAGGTCCGCGTGGTCCCGCTGCAGTTCATCTCCGCCACCGAGATGAAGAAGGTGCTGGAGCCTTATGCGCGGCCCAATGCGATCGTCAACGTCGACAGCGGCCGCAACGTGATCACCCTGGGCGGTACCCGCGCAGAGCTGGAAAACTACATGCGCACCGTCGAGATCTTCGACGTCGACTGGCTGTCGGGCATGTCGGTGGGCGTGTTCCCGATCCAGTCGGGCAAGGCCGAGCAGGTGGCTGCAGACCTGGAGAAAGTATTCGGCGAGGAGAGCAAGACGCCCAGTGCCGGCATGTTCCGCTTCCTGCCGCTGGAAAACGCCAACGCGGTGCTGGTGATCACCCCGCAGGTGCGTTACCTGGACCAGATCCAGCAGTGGCTGGACCGCATCGATACCGCCGGTGGCAGTGCCCGCCTGTTTTCCTACGAGCTGCGCTACATCAAGGCGCGTGACCTGGCCGAACGGCTCAGTGAAGCATTTGCCAGCAGTGGCAACCGCGGCGGTTCCAGTCCGGCCTCGCTGGCCCCGGGGGCGATGCCGTCGCAGCTGGGCAGCGACTCCGATCGTGGCATGGACAGCACCAACAACAACAGCAGCAGCTTCGGCTCGGTCCCGGGCAGCAGCTCCAGTGGCGGTGGCAACGGCAGCATGAACCTGCCGCAGCGCCAGTCCGGCAACGTCAGTGTCAGCCTGGAAGTGGAAGGCGACCGCGTGGGCGTGTCGGCGGTGGAGGAGACCAACACCCTGCTGGTGCGTTCGACTCCGCAGGCCTGGCGATCGATCCGCGAGGTGATCGAGAAGCTGGATGTGATGCCCCTGCAGGTGCACATCGAAGCCCAGGTGGCCGAGGTCTCGCTCGATGGCGACCTGAAGTACGGCGTGAACTGGTTCTTCGACAACGCCGTGGCCGGGCGTGCCCTGACGGGCGCATTGGGCGGCGTGACCCTGCCGGCGGCAGCGGGTGGCTCGTGGAGCAGCTTCGCCGGTGCCGCAACGGGCGGCGAAGGCCTGGGCTGGGCATTCACCGGCCACAATGGCGCGGCGGTGGTGAGTGCGCTGGACAAGGTCACGGATGTACGCCTGCTGCAGACGCCTTCGGTGTTCGTGCGCAACAACGCCGAGGCCACGCTCAACGTCGGTGACAAGGTGCCGATCAACACCACCACGGTGAATACCGGCATCGGCACCAGCAGCTACAGCTCGGTGCAGTACATCGACACCGGCGTGATCCTGAAGGTGCGCCCGCGCGTGACCCGCGACGGCACGGTGTTCCTCGACATCGTGCAGGAAGTGAGCAGCGCCTCGAACGTGCCCGACAACTGCAATCCGACCGAGCGCAACTGCAACCCGCGCATTTCCACAAAGAAGCTGTCGACCGAAGCGGCGGTGCAGAGCGGCGACACCATCATGCTGGCCGGCCTGATCACCGATTCGGGCACCGATGGCAGCAGCGGCATTCCCGGCCTGAGCCGGATTCCGGTGGTTGGCGCGCTGTTCGGGCAGAAGAGCCGCTCCAGCCGCCGTTCCGAAGTGATCGTGCTGCTGACCCCGAGCATCGTGCGCAACAGCCTGGAAGCGCGGAATCTGACCGACGAGTACAGCCAGCGTTTCCGCGCGATGGAGCCACTGAACCAGCCGCGCGCAAAGAAGTAGGGGGTTTGCGGCCGGGCTGCGCCCGGCACCCGCCGAGGCCGGAGCAACAGCAACAGCGGGTTTACTGAGGGATGGCGGGGCACTGTGGGTTTGCGGGGACGCCGTGAATACGTTCATGTAGGCTTGGTCGCCGCATCCATGCGGCTCACACCCCGCAAACCCACAGTGCCCCGCCTTCGACAGTTTCCTGCTTGCTGTTGGTAGGTGTCGACCTTGGTCGACACGATCCACGCCATGCGTGGATGACTCTCCATCGAAATCGAATATTTCGATATCTGTGAGATCTGAGCCGAGCACGGCTCTACAGAAGAGCAGGCAGGTCGCGGAAAACTGTCGACGGCGGGGGGGGGGGGGGGGGGGGGGGGGGGGGGGGGGGGCGGGCCCCCCCCCCCCCCCCCCCCCCCCCCCCCCCCCCCCCCCCCCCCCCCCCCCCCCCCCCCCCCCCCCCCCCCCCCCCCCAACCCCAGGAACCCAGCTCTTGCTTCGGCTGTTGCTGTTGCCCTGGCCTGAAGCGGGTGCCGGGTGCAACCCGGCCGATACCCTCCCGGTGCTAGGCTGTGGCCACCGACAACCACGGAGGCGGGATGGGGGCGATCGTGTTGTTGCCGCTGTGCGTGGACGATGCCGCGCTCGACCGCTGCCTGGCCGCACTGGATGCGGGCACCGCGCCGGGCACCGCAGTCTGGCTGGCCGACGATGCGCAGACCGGGCCGCGTGCGCAGGCGGTGGTGGAACACTGGCTGGCACATACGCCACTACAGGCCGAGTACACCCGGCGCGCGCGGCCACTGGGCGAGGTCGCCCATCTGGACGAGATGCTGCGCGCCTGCGATGGCCTGGACGTGGCCGTGCTGGCACCGGACAGCGTGCCTGCGCCGGGTTGGCTGCAACAATTGCAGGACGCCTTCGCCCGCGATGCCGCCATCGCGACCGCAACCCCGTGGTGCAATGCCGGCGAAACCGCAGCGTGGCCACGGTTGGGCGAGATCAATCCCGAGCCCGAGGATGCGGCGCTGCTGGCACAGACCTGCGCCGCCTTGCCGGCGCTGCACCCGGAACTGCCATCGGCGGTCACCCATGCGGTTCTGGTGCGTGGCAATGCGCGCCGCCGCGCCGGTGGCCTGGATGTGGACAGCTACGCTGGCTGGAACGCGGCCCTGGTCGACCTCAGCCTGCGCATGGCCGGCCTGGGCTGGCGCAACGTACTGTGCGAGACCGCCTTTGTGAGCCGGGCGGGCGAGGCGGCCAGCCGCGATGGCGACCTTGAGGCGCTGGCTGCGCGTTGGCCTGGCTGGGTGCCGCGCCTGGCCGATTTCCTGATGCACGATCCATTGCACGGGCTGCGCGCCGACCTGCAGCAGCGCATGCGGCAGGCGATAATGCCGAAGGAACAGGGCGACCTGTTCGTTCCTTCCGCGCCGGAGTCACTCGCTTGAATGTTGCCATCGCCGCCATCGTCGTGACCTACCAGAGTGCCAGCACCATCGATGCCTGCCTCTCGCGCCTGCGCCAGGCGCAGGACGTGGCCGAGATCCGGGTGATCGACAATGGCTCGATGGATGGCACGCTGGACATCGTGCAGCGCCATGCCAGCCACGATCCGCGCGTGCGTTTCGTCGGCAACCCGGACAATCCCGGCTTCGCCGCTGCCAACAACCAGGGCGTGGCCGATTCGCGCAGCCCCTGGTTGGCCTTCATCAACCCGGACCTGATGGTCGAGCCGGAGACGTTGGCCGCACTGCGCAGCCGGGCGGAAGCACTGGGCGATTGCCTGCTCGGTGTCGAGCAGGTGGACGAGCAGGGCCATGCCGACGAAGCCGTGCGCCGCCGCGACCCGGATTTCCTGATGATGCTGCGCTCGCTGGGAAAGGGCTCGAAGCTGGCGCTGCCGCGTGACCCGCAGCAGGTGCTGCAGCGGGTGCCGGCACTGTCTGGCGCACTGCTGATGATGCCGCGTGCATTGTTCGACCGGATCGGAGGCTGGGACGCCGGGTACCGTCTGCACGCCGAAGACCTGGACCTGTGCCGGCGTGCACGCGAAGCCGGGGCCGTGGTGGCGATTGCAAACGACCTGCAGGTCACCCATGTACGTGGCGTCTCGAGCCGATCGCGGCCGTTCTTCGTTGAATGGCACAAGCACAGGGGCCTGTGGCGCTACTTTCAGAAGTTCGAGGCCAGGCAGCGTTCGCTGCCGGTGCGCGTGGCGGTGTGGGCCGCGATCTGGGGGCACGCCCTGATGCTGGTACCGCGCCTGTTGCGCAGGTCGTTGTAGGGCCGAACCTGCATCCACGCATGGCGCGGATCTACCCACGCGGAGAGCCGAGCGTGCCCGCGGCCACCCCGGTTCACCCGTCCGGGCGCATAATCCGCCTCATGCCTATCATCCAGTCCCTGCTCGACACCGACCTGTACAAGTTCACCATGATGCAGGCGGTGCTCCACCAGCACCCCGGTGCCCAGGTGCAGTACCGGTTCAAGTGCCGCACGCCCGGCATCGACCTGGCCCATTACATCGACCAGATCGACGAAGAGATCGACCACCTGTGCAGCCTGCGTTTCAGCGACGCGGAACTGGACTACATGCGCGGCCTGCGCTTCGTGAAGCCCGACTTCGCCGATTTCCTCGGCTTGTTCCATCTGGACCGCAAGTACATCCAGCTGCGCGCGTCGACGGCCGTGCCCGGCGAAATCGAACTGGACATCACTGGCCCGTGGCTGCATACCATCCTGTTCGAAGTCCCGCTGCTGGCGATCATCAACGAAGTCTGGTTCCGCAACACCACCACCGCCGACTTTGCCGAGGGCGAGCGTCGGCTGCAGGCCAAGGCAGCGCTGCTGCGTGATACTCCCGGTTTCGAACAGTGCCGCATTGCCGACTACGGCAGCCGCCGCCGTTATTCGCGTGACTGGCATGCGCGCCTGCTGCCGCTGCTGCGCGATGCGCTCGGCCCGCAACTGGTCGGCACCAGCAACGTGCACTTCGCCCGCCTGTACGGCATGACCCCGCACGGCACCATGGCCCATGAGTACCTGCAGGCATTCCAGGCACTTGGCCCGCGCCTGCGTGATTCGCAGGTGGCGGCACTGGAATCGTGGGCACGCGAGTACCGCGGCGACCTCGGCATCGCGCTGTCCGACGTGGTCGGCCTGGATGCGTTCCTGCGCGATTTCGACATGTATTTCTGCAAGCTGTTCGACGGTGTCCGCCACGACTCGGGCGATCCGTTCGACTGGGGCGACCGCATGCTGGCGCATTTCCAGCAGCGCCGGGTGGATCCGCGCACCAAGGTGCTGGTGTTCAGCGATGGGCTCGACATCGCCAAGGTGATGCGCCTGTACGACTACTTCCGTGGTCGCTGCCAGGTCGCCTTCGGCGTTGGCACCCACCTGACCAATGATCTGGGGCCAACGCCGCTCAACATCGTCATCAAGATGGTCCGCTGCAATGGCCAGCCGGTGGCCAAGCTCAGCGATTCGCCAGGCAAGAGCATGTGCGACGACCCGGGCTACCTGGCCTACCTGCGCCAGGTGTTCGAGCTGCCGCCGGCGTAAGCGTGCCGGCTTACAGGTAGTCGACCACCACCAGATAGGCGCCCTGCAGCGGCTGCTGCGTCGACGCCTGCACGCTGTAACGCTCGGAGAAGGCGATATCGCCGGCGCGCAGCGCGCTGGCCGACACCGACAGCTTCTGGCCGTGGCGCTTGCCGTCGCGCAGCGTCGCGGCCTGGCCGTTGGCCAGCGCCGTCACTTCCACCGTCGAGCCCTTGGCCGACGGCGGGCAGGCGGCCAGGCTCAGCTCGCCCTGGGACAGATTCGTCGTGCAGCCCGGCTCGGCGATGCGGCCACTGAAACGGATGCTGCCGCTGCTGGCCTGGGCCAGCGCACTGACGGACATCAGGGCCACGCACAGCAGAATGGAATTCCTCATGACACGTTCTCTGGTTCGGTGTGTCCTAGTTAGCGACAGCTTCGATCAGCCTTTAATAGGACGATTCCGAATCTGCTAGGGCCATCACCAAGAAAGAGTGATGCGCATCAAAGAAGGCGATTTCCGCCGGGAAAAGGTTTGTTTCCGTGCATGCCGAACGCGCCACCCGAAGCGTCATCCAGGGTCGCTTCTGACCTGATCCGGCGACCGTCGGGTTCCCGAACCCCCGTGGGTCCTGATTTCGGCTATCACGTCACATTTCCAGCGTCAATGAATTGACGTTCAGAAAAATAATGAGACTTTCATCACACTTGCACCTATACTTGCGTCACGGATTCAGGGAAAGCTACGTCCGAGTCCGGCCACAGGTGAGACGCAAGGATGGGTCTTGTTAGCCCGGCAGTGCTCCTTGCTTCCTCCTCTACTTCTCATCTCTTCAGTAGGGTTAGGTAAAAGCGAATGCACAAGATCAATATCATCGCCGCTCTGATGCTGGCCGCCGCTCCGCTGGCCGCCAACGCCGCCGACGGCACCATCACCTTCAATGGCAAGGTGACCGACAAGACCTGCACCATCTCGACCCCGGGCGGCAAGGACTTCGCCGTGACGCTGCCGACCGTGTCCAAGAACACCCTGGCCACCGCCGGCGCCGTTGCGGGCCGCACCCCGTTCGCCATCAACCTGACCAAGTGCAGCGCCGGCAACGTCGCCACCTACTTCGAGCCGGGTTCGACCGTCGACTTCAACAGTGGCCGCCTGGTCAACCAGGCCTCGGCCAACGCTGCCACCAACGTGCAGCTGCAGCTGCTGGGCTCGAACAACCAGTTCCTGCCGATCAAGGCGGCTGGTGCTGGCCTGGCCCAGACCAACTCGCAGTGGGTCACCGTCGGCACCGACGGCTCGGCCGACCTGAACTACTACGCTGAGTACTACGCCACTGCCGCCGCCACCCCGGGCGACGTCACCAGCAGCGTCAAGTACACGATCATCTACAACTGATCGCAGTCATGCCCCCACTGGCCGGCGTTCGCGCCGGCCGGTGTTCCGCGGCCGCTGGCCACACCCCTCGAGCGTAGTACTTCCGATGAAAGCACTCTTTCCCCGGGCGCTGCTGCTGGCAGCGTTCACGCTGCCCTTCTGCCAGAACGCACTGGCCGGCGTGGTGGTCAATGGCACGCGAGTGATCTATCCGGCGCAGGCGCGCGAAGTCACCGTGCAGGTCGACAATGTGGGCGATTCGCCGGCGCTGGTGCAGGCCTGGATCGACAGCGGCGATGCCAACCAGACTGCCGATACCAGCGACGCTCCGTTCGTGCTGACGCCGCCGATCGCGCGCGTCGAACCGGGCCGCAGCCAGGCGCTGCGACTGATCTTCTCCGGCGCGCAGCTGCCGACCGACCGTGAGTCGGTGTTCTGGCTCAACGTGCTGGATGTGCCGCCGTCCCCGGACAACGCCGAAAGCGGCGAACAGAATTACCTGCAGGTCGCGTTCCGTTCGCGCCTGAAGCTTTTCTACCGGCCGCAGGGCCTGAAGGGCGTCGCCAACGACGCGCCGGCAGCGCTGCGCTGGACCCGCAATGGCGACCGCCTGCGGGTGGAAAACCCGAGCCCCTTCCACGTCACTCTGGCCGAAGTACATGCCGTAACCGGCAGCAGTGAAAAGGCCGTCGAGGACAAGGGCGCGATGGTCGCGCCGAAGCAGAGCCTGGAGTTCGCCGCACCGGCGGGCACCGGCCAGGTCCGCTTCATCACCATCAACGACTACGGCGGCCGGGTGGAACACACCATCCGCCTCGGCAGCACCGGGGGCTGAACGCGCCGCGCCGGCCCCTGGCCTGCGCATCCCGCCACCGCCGCTGTGCGGCGAATTGAAGGAATGTCAGTGTGATCGGAAACAGATTGACATTGTCGATCCATCAGGCGCTTTGCCTGTTGGTTGCTGGTGTGGCCTGCCCAGGATGGGCGCTGGCGGCACCGGCCAATCTCGGCGAACAGGCGCTGATGGCGCAGAGTGGTGCGGCCAATGCGCGTGCACCGGAATCGGCCCAGTTCAACTCCAGCTTCCTGTCTGGCCAGGCCAAGCAGGTGGACCTGGCGGCCTTCAGCAACGGCAATCCGATGGTGGCCGGCAACTATCGTGTCGACGTCTACGTCAACGGTGCCTGGCAGGGCCGTCGCGATCTGCAGTTCAAGGCCGATGCGCAGGGCCGTGTCGACGCCTGCCTGCCGCTGCCGATGCTGGAAGAAATGGGCGTGGACAGCGAGGCCGTGCTGCTGCAGCAGGATCCGTCCGTGCCCACCGACAAGACCAGCTGCGTGCCGGTCCAGCAGCGCATGGCCAATGCCTATGGTGTCTATGACAGCGGCAACCTGCGCTACGACCTCAGCATCCCGCAGGTGTTCCTGCGCCGTGAGGCGCGCGGCTACGTCAACCCGGCGCTATGGGACCGTGGCATCAATGCCGGCTTCGTCGGCTACAGCTTCAACGCCATCGACAGCAACAGCCGTGTGGAAGGTGGCCAGCGCAACCGCAGCGCCTACCTCGGCCTCAACGCCGGCCTGAACCTGGGCGGCTGGCAGTTCCGCCATGATTCCAACCTGACCTGGTCCGAGGGTGACGGCCGCCATTGGCAGAGCATCGCCACCTACGCACAACGCGGCATCCCGCAGGTGCGCGGCATGCTCACCATCGGTGAGGCCTACACCACCGGCGAACTGTTCGATTCGATCGGCTACCGTGGTGCCAGCCTGGCCAGCGACGACCGCATGCTGCCGGACTCGCTGCGCGGTTACGCGCCGGTGGTGCGCGGCATCGCCGAGACCAATGCGCGCATCGAAGTGCGCCAGAACCAGCAGCTGATCTACTCCTCCACCGTCCCGCCGGGCAGCTTCGTCATCGACGACCTGTACCCGACCGGCTACGGCGGTGACCTGGAAGTGAGCGTGATCGAGGCCGATGGCCGCCGCCGCGAATTCAAGGTGCCGTTCGGCTCGGTGCCGCAGATGCTGCGCGAAGGCGTGTCGCGCTACTCGCTGACCGCCGGCCAGGTGCGCAACAAGCTGCTGGCCGACGAACCCTGGCTGGTGCAGGGGACCTACCAGCGTGGCATCGGCAACCAGCTGACCCTGTACGGGGCCACTGCGCTGAGCGACGGCTACCTGTCGCTGCTGTATGGCGTCGGCCTGTCCACGCCGGTCGGTGCGTTCGCTGCCGACGTCACCCATGCGCGTACCTCGTTCGACCACTACGGCAGCCACACCGGCGCCAGCGTGCGGCTGAGCTACAGCAACATGATCGGCGAGACCGGCACCAATCTGACCTTGGCCGCCTACCGCTATTCGACCGAAGGCTTCTACAGCCTGCAGGATGCGCTGTATGGCCGTGATTCGGACACGCGCGGCATCGATCCGACCACCCGTGGCCGTCAGCGCAGCCAGTTCCAGATAACGCTGAACCAGCCGCTGGGACGTCGCGGCGGCGCGCTGTACGTGACCGGCTCGGTGCGCGACTTCTATGATCGTTCGGGCACCTCCAAGCAGTACCAGGTGGGCTACAACAACGCCTGGCGCTCGGTGAACTACGGCTTCTCGGCGCTGCGCACCGAAGAGGGCGTGCTCGGCCGTTCCGACACCCAGTACCTGCTGTCGATGAGCGTGCCGCTGGGCCGTGGCACTCACCCGGTATCGTTCAGCGCCGACCTGGGCATGCGCGATCGCGGTGGCTACGACAACAGCCGCGTCGGCATCACCGGGTCGGCCGGCGTCGACAACAACTTCAGCTACGGCGTGGCCCTGTCCGATTCCCGCGAGGGGGGCACCACGGCGGTCGGCAACGCCGAGTACCGCAGCCGCTACTCCGCGTTGAACGCGACCTACAGCCACTCGCGCGATTTCCGCCAGGCTTCGGTCGGTGCCAACGGCAGCGTGGTCGTGCATCCGGGCGGCTTCACCTTCACTCCGCAGCGGGGCGACACCATGGTGCTGGTGGAAGCGCCGGGTGCGCGCGATGCGATCGTCAGCAACGCCCCGGGCCTGCGCGTCGATGGCCGCGGCTACGCGGTGGTCCCGTACGTGTCGCCGTACCGCCTCAACACCGTCACCCTCGACCCGCAGGGCATGGCCCACGACGTCGAGCTGGAAAGCACCAGCCAGTCGATCGCGCCGTTCGCCGGTGCCATCAGCTACCTGCGCTTCGATACCCGCAAGGGCAACGCGCTGCTGATCCAGGTACGCAACCCGGATGGCCGCAGCATGCCGTTCGGTGCGCAGGTCAAGGATGAGCAGGGCCAGCCGGTGGGCATGGTCAGCCAGGGCGGCCGCCTGTACGTGCGCAGTGAAAAGAGCCAGGGCCGCCTGCTGGTGGAGTGGGGCGCCGGTGCAGACCAGCGCTGCACCATCGATTACCAGGTTCCGTCGGGCGCCGATGCGTCCAAGACCGGCTTCATCCCGCTGGAGGCAGCATGCCGATGATTTCTTCCCGCAGCCGCACGCTGCTTGCCGCCATGGCCGTGATGGGGGGTATCGCCGTGGCCAGCCCGGCGTTGGCGACCTGCTATATCACCCAGCAGGGCTTTGTCGCGCAGGACGTGCAGATGGACATGGGGCAGATCGTGATCCTGCCCAGCCTGCCCGTCGGTGGTGTGATCAAGGAGTTGATCGTGCCGATCAACCAGCGCGACAGCATCGGTTACTGCGATCGCTGGGGCGGTAGTGCCAACGGGCGTTTCGTCAACGCCGCACAGCAAAACGCAGTCCCGGGTTTCAGCAACGTCTATGCGACCGATGTAGCGGGAGTGGGTATCCGTGTCTATCGTGATTCGGGCACCATCCAGACCTACTACCCGCACACGCTGCAATTGGGGGGCAACCGGACGTTGACCCTCAATGGTGGCCGCTTCCGCGTGGAGCTGATCAAGACCGCCGCGCAGACGGGCTCGGGCATCATCGCGCCCAACGGCCGCTTCACCACCTACTATCTCGACGGCGACGGTCCTGGCCGTCCGGAGCTGACCTCGACGTTCAAGGGCTCGGGTACCACCGTGGTCAGCCCCACCTGCGAAGTGCAGGCCGGCAGCCGCAACATCGCCGTCGATTTCGGCAGCGTGCCCAACACCACCTTCACCGGTGTCGGCTCCAAGGCCGCTGATCGCGATTTCGAGATCCGCCTGAACTGCCAGGGCAGCAACGTGGCCGCCTACCAGAGCAAGATCGGCATCCGCCTCGACGCCGACCAGGACAGCTCGAACATGCCGGGCGTGCTCAAGCTCAGCGCGGCCAGCAACAGCGCCACGCGCATCGGCATCCAGATGGTCCAGCGCGACGGCAGCACCGAGCGAGAAGTGCGCTTCGGCCAGACCATCAACGTCGGCACTACGGCGCCGGGTACCAGCGTCATGGCGCTGCCGTTGCGCGCGCGCTATGTGCAGACCCAGGCAGGTACCGTCGGTGCCGGCACCGCCAACGGGCAGGCGACGTTCACCATCCAGTACGAGTAGCGCAGGTCTCCCATTGCTGAGTTTGGAGCCTCACCCCCCGCTCCGCGGGGGGCGTTGACTGCGTCTTGATCCCGCAGACGTGAAGATCAGGGCTATCATTGCCGTACAGACACATGAATGTGATGTGCGTCATGGAAATGATCCCCTCTCCACTGCAGCGCCCCCGCTGCCGGGCCGTCGGCCTGGGTGAGGGGCAATGAAAGGATCCGGCGTGCCAGCAACACACCTTGCCATTGCCGGACTGCCCACCGAACTGGTGGAGATGCGCAGCGGGGGCCTGTATTGGGTCGTTGCCGCGGGCAGCGCGCCGACGGATCTGCTCGGTGCCGGTGTGCTGGCCACGGCCGACGCACTGGATGAGGCCGTGCTGGTCACGCTGGGGCGGGGGGCCGAATCGATGCTGACGCTGCTGCCGGCCGATCAGGGGCCGGCCCGCCTGCGGCTGTTCCAGCGGTCGCATCACGGCATGCAGCAGGCGCTGCGCGGGCTGACCGGCGATCTGCCGCGCACCGCCTCGGTGCGCACCCGGCTCAGCGTGGTGCAGTTCCCGGTGGCGGCGCTGGACGGCTGGGATGATGCCCGGCTGGCGCGCTGGTGCCAGCAGCTGCAGGACTGGGCCGGGCAGGCGCAGCAGGTGCTGCTGTTGCTGTGCCATGGCGAAGTGGCGACCCTGGCACCGCGCCTGTTGTCATTGAACCGGAGCTGCGCCGGTGTGGCCCAGTTGCATCCGCATCGTGGTGCCCTGCAGCTGCTGCTGCACTACTGGTCCAACAGCCATGGCGTGGTGGCCCAGCGATCGTTCGGCGTCGAGCAGGAAAGCCGCGGGCTGCGCCATCTGGCCGAGGCCGATGCCGCTGGGACTGGGGTCGATGCCATCAGTGGCAGTGATCGCGATGTCTTCCTGGCCCAGACCGAAGTACTGGACGGTGCGCCGCCACTGTCGGCAGCCTGGCACCTGTATGACGGCTGGGCTGGATTGTTGCCGGCCGCGCTGCAGGCGCGCGAGGCCACCGTAGTGCTGGCCATCGACGAGAACGCCAAGGTGGATGCACTGGCCAGACTGCTGCACCGCTTGCGCCGGGAACGTGGCAATGCACTGAAACTGGTGGTGCGCGAGCTGCAGCCCTGCCTGCGCTACGCTGATGAGCGGCTGCTGATGCAGTGCGGCTGCAGCCTGGTAGTGCCGTCAGCCACGCCGTTGCCGCGCCTGCTGACCCTGCTGGAAACCGTGCAGCGTCAGCGTTGGCAGGGCCAGCTGGCTGACGATCCGGAGCCGCTGATCCGTGCGCATCGGCCGCCACCGGTAAGCGGCCTGGTCAACGCCGCACGCTTCCGCCAGATCGCCGGCGAACGCATCGACCAGGACGGCAGCGCGGTGGAAAGCGCCGTGCTGGCGTTGCAGCCGGTGGCCGGCCTGCGCGCCGAGCAGACGTTGCAGCAGCTGCGCATCCGCCGCCAGGGCGATCTGGCCTGTGTCTACCGCGGGCAGGTGCGCCTGTTCCTGTTCGGGTGCCGGCGTGATGCGGTCGAACAGGCCCTGGGCAATCTGTTCCGCCTGCCCTGGCGGGAGCTGTTCGATGGCTACCAGCGTCTGGCCGAATACGACATTGCAGCGATGAACGCCGGCAGCAGCGATCCGGAGGCCGAGGTCCTGCCCGAAGCCCCCGCCGTCCTGCCGCCGGTGGCCCCGGCGCTGGAGGCGCCTGTTTTCACTGTCCCGAAGCCGCTGCGACTGGGAGATCGCGCATGACCACCGACCAGCAACTCTGGACCCTGATCGTCGCCTGTGCGCTCGTGATGATTCCCTTCGGTGCCATGCTCGGTACGCTGTGGCGTGCGCTGCGCCGCCGTGCCGCGCGCTGGCTGCCCCCTCGCCACCTGCGCCGCGCCGGTGTACGCCTGCGTGCGCCGCGGGGGGCTGCATGAGTCCGCAGGTGGCTCCCGCATCGCCCTTCGCCTGGGCCGACCTGCGCGGGTGGAACCTGTATTTCCTGTCCAAGGTGGTACTGGCCTGGATGGGCGCGCTGGATCTGAAGATCCTGCCCAACCTGCTGTTCCTGGGCGCGCTGCTGGTTCCACTGCGCTGGCGCTGGGCACGCATCGCGCGTACTGTCGCTGCGGTACCGGTGGGCGTGGCGCTGTACTACCAGGACACCTGGTGGCCGCCGTTCCGGCGCCTGTTGGTGCAACCTGGCGTGCTGGACTTCTCGGCGGATTACTGGCTCGAGCTGGCCCAGCGCTTCATCAACTGGCAGATGGTGGCGGTACTGGCGATGCTGGTGCTGGCCTACGTACTGCTCAAGCCGTGGCTGCGCATCACCACTCTGAGCGTGCTGGGCATGCTTGGCCTGGCTGTGATGGCGATACCGATGCCGGCGGGCTGGAACTGGGGGCAGGGTACCGCCACCGCGGCCACCGCCAGCGCCGGAGGCACCTCAGGTGCCGGCCTGCCGCCGGCCAACAACGAGACGCTCAATGCATGGCTGGCCAGCTTCTACCAGCAGCAGGCCAGCCTCAAGACCAGCTTCCCCGCACCGGGCAGCGGCGCGCCGTTCGACGTCATCATCCTCAACATCTGCTCGCTGGCATGGAGCGATCTGGATGAAGTGGGGCTGCGCCAGAACAATCTGCTCGACCACATGGACGTGGTGTTCGACGACTTCAACTCGGCAACCGCCTACAGCGGCCCGGCGGCGATCCGCCTGCTGCGCGCCAGCTGTGGCCAGACCTCGCATACCGGGCTGTTCGATCCGGTGCCGGCCGAGTGCCAGCTGTTCTCGAACCTGCAGCGTCTGGGCTTCCAGAGCGAGCTGGCGATGAACCACGACGGTCACTTCGACGACTTCATCGGTGAACTGCACCAGTACGGCGGGCTGCAGGCACAGCCGATGGATATCAGCGCGTTTCCTAAAGCGCTGGTGGCGTTCGACAAGTCGCCGCTGCGCCGCGATGGCGATGTGCTGATGGCGTGGTGGAAACAGCGGCTGGCCGGGTCCAGCCAGCAGGTGGCGCTGTTCTACAACACGATTTCGCTGCACGATGGCAACCGCATCGTCGGCGCCGATGGCCGTTCGAATGCCGCCGACTACAAGGCACGTGCGGAAATGGTGTTGGGCGACATGGCCGGTTTCGTCGATGCGGTGGAGAAGAGTGGCCGCCGCGCGATGATCGTGGTGGTACCCGAGCATGGCGCGGCCCTGCATGGCGACCGCATGCAGATTCCGGGCATGCGCGAGATTCCCAGCCCGTCGATCACCCACGTGCCGGTGGGCGTGAAGCTGATCGGCATGGGCGCGCCGGCGGCCGGCGGCCCGCGTCATGTCCCCGAACCGAGCAGCTACCTGGCCGTGTCCGAGCTGGTTTCGCGCGTGTACGCGCTCAACGCCCAGTCGCCGCCGAGCGAGCGCAACTGGGACAGCCTGCTGAAGGGGCTGCCGCAGACACCGTCGGTGTCGGAAAACGAAGGCGCCAAGGTCATCGAGTACGCCGGCAAGCCCTGGCTGCAGCTGCAGGGCAGCCAGGCCTGGAGCCCCTACCCCGAGGAGGCACGCTGATGCCTGCCGACATCCTTGCCGTACCGGTCACGCTGTCCGTGGAAGAGGACGATATCGACCTGCTGCGGCGCAGCCTGGGCATGCCGGGGCTGCCCTACGTGGACTTCTCTGCCCAGCATGAGCGTGCCCAGGCGCTGGCGCGCTGGCCGTTGCTGGCCGAACTGGAGCCGCGCCGATGAGCACCGTGCTGTCGCTGCAGGGCATCCATGGCGGAACCGGTGTCACCACGGTGCTGGCCGCACTCGGCCAGGGCTTGCACGCGCAGGGCCAGCGCGTCCTGCTGGTCGAATGCAGTCCGGACCAGATGCTCGGCCTGCACCTGGGGCTGCCTGCCGACGTGGACAACGGTTGGGGGCGCGCGCAGCTGGACGGCACGGACTGGCGTGATGCCGCCTACGCCGTTGCAGCAGGACTTGCGGTGCTGCCCTATGGTCGCGTCGATAGCGAGGCCGCAATGCGCATCGAACAGCAGCTGCAACAGGCACCGGGCACCTGGGCCGAACGCATTCCGCTGCTGGAGACCCAGTTCGACTGGATCCTGTTCGACCTGCCGCAGCGCCTGCCGGCGCATGCAGCGGCCATCAACCAGCACGTGCGCTGCACGCTGCCGCTGCGCCTGGCCTGTGTCGATCCGGTCAGCCACGTGTTCCTGCAGCGGCAGCCGGAGGACACACGCCTCTTGCTGGCCAACCGCTATGACCCGGTCATCCCGGTGCAGCGTGATCTGATGCAGCTGTGGCTTCACGCGCACGGCCCGCGGCTGGTGCCGCAGCCGCTGCACGAGGATGCGCGGGTGCCCTCCGCGCTGGCCAGCAAGCAGCCACTGGGGCGCTATGCGACCGATTCGCTGGCCGCTGCCGATGTCGATGGCCTGGTGCTGTGGTGCCTGGCCGAGGCCGCACGGCGCCAGCCCGTTGCGGGGACACGCTGATGGGCGCCCGCGTCTACTACCTGGACTGGGGGCGCCTGCGCGAACGCGTGCATGCGCCTTGGCCAACCCGCTCGCTGCTGTGGCTGCTGCAGTGCGTGGGCTGGGCGTTCCTGCGCCTGGAAGGGCCGGCATGGCAGGCACAGGCCCCGCGCCTGCGCAACGCCTTCCCGCAGATCCAGGGTGACCGCCGCTGGCGCCCGGGCGATCCACTGCGGTTGTTGATCCAGGCCATGTGGCTGTCGGTGGTGCGGTTGGTACCGCAGCCCTCGCTGAGGCGGCAACGGTTGGCCCGGGCCCGTCGCGAACGCATTGCCGAACTGCGCGGTGCAGCCGGTCGCGGCCGCCTGCGCTACCTGCGCGCCATGCGCGATGCACCCAGTGAATTCTGGAACAGCCGCGTGGCGGCATGGTTCGGCCGGAAGATGGGCAGCCTGTCGCCGCGTTCGCGGCACCTGCTGACGCTGCTGGTCGGGTTGGCCACGCTGGGGCTGGCGGCGCTGTGCATCACCCAGCCGTTCACCTATCTGGCGCAGTTCGTGTTCGTGGTGCTGCTGTGGGCCATCGCGCTGCTGGTGCGGCGCATGCAGGGGCGCTATGCGACGCTGGTGCTGGTCGTGCTGTCGATCACCGTGTCCTGCCGGTACCTGTGGTGGCGCTATACGGCCACGTTGAACTGGAACAGCACCTTCGACCTGGTCTGTGGCGTGGTGCTGCTGGCGGCGGAAACCTACTCGTGGCTCGTGCTGATGCTCGGTTACGTGCAGGTGGCCTGGCCGCTGCGGCGCCGCCCGGCGCCGTTGCCGGCCGATATCCGCCAGTGGCCGACGGTGGATGTGCTGATCCCCACCTACAACGAAGACCTGGCGCTGGTGCGGCACACCGTGTACGCGGCGATGGGCCTGGACTGGCCGGCCGACAAGCTGCGCATCCACATCCTTGATGATGGCAAGCGCGAAGAATTCCGCGCATTCGCCGAGCGCACCGGGGTCAACTACATCACCCGTGCCGACAACCGCCATGCAAAGGCCGGCAACCTCAACCATGCGTTGACCCTGATCGATGGCGAGCTGGTGGCCATCTTCGACAGCGACCACCTGCCGGTGCGGTCGTTCCTGCAGATCACCTGCGGCTGGTTCCTGCGTGATCCCAAACTGGCGCTGGTGCAGACCCCGCACCACTTCTTCTCGGCCGATCCATTCGAACGCAACCTGCAGGTGTTCCGCAGCGATCCCAACGAAGGCGAGCTGTTCTACGGCCTGGTGCAGGACGGCAACGACCTGTGGAACGCGGCGTTCTTCTGCGGCTCCTGCGCAGTGCTGCGGCGCGAAGCCATCGATGCCATCGGCGGGTTTGCCACCGAGACCGTCACCGAGGATGCGCACACCGCGCTGCGGCTGCACCGCAAGGGCTGGAACTCGGCCTACCTGCGCATTCCGCAGGCGGCCGGCCTGGCCACCGACAGCCTCGGCGCGCACGTCAACCAGCGCATCCGCTGGGCGCGTGGCATGGTGCAGATCTTCCGCATCGACAACCCGTTGCTGGGCAAGGGCCTGAGCCTGTTCCAGCGCTTCTGCTATGCCAACGCGATGCTGCATTTCCTGGCTGGCATTCCGCGCCTGGTGTTCCTCACTGCGCCGCTGGCGTTCCTGCTGCTGCATGTGTACATCATCTACGCACCAGCGCTGGCCATCCTGTTGTTCGTGGTACCGCACATGGCCCACGCCAGCCTGACCAACGCACGCATCCAGGGCAAGTACCGGCGTCCGTTCTGGGGTGAGGTGTACGAGACGGTGCTGGCCTGGTACATCGCACGGCCCACCACCGTGGCGCTGTTCAGTCCGGGCCGCGGCAAGTTCAACGTCACCGACAAGGGCGGTACCCAGGCCGGCGATCGTTTCGACTGGCGCGTGGCGCAGCCCTACCTGGTGCTGGCGCTGCTGAACGTGCTGGGCCTGTGCTTTGCCGTGTGGCGCTTCGTGCACGGCCCACTTGACGAACGTGGCACGGTGATCGTGAGTTCGCTGTGGGTGCTGTACAACCTGCTGATCATCGGCGGTGCGCTGGCGGTGGCGGCCGAAGTGCAGCAGGTGCGACGCACGCATCGCGTCACCACCCGTCTGCCGATGGCGCTGCAGGTGCCCGATGGCCGCCGCCTGCGCGGCGTGCTGCAGGATTACTCCAACGATGGCGTGGGCGTCGAACTCGGCGAAGACGCACAGCTGGCCGAAGGCCAGCGCGTGCAGGTGCTGCTGGGGCGGGGTCGCCGCGAGTTCGCATTCCCGGCGCGCGTGCAACGCACGGTCGGCCAGCGACTGGGCCTGCTGCTGCTGTTCGAGGACGAGCGCCAGCGCGTCGAGTTCGCCCAATGCACCTTCGCCCGCGCCGATGCTTGGCTTGACTGGCACGCCGGCTACCAGCCCAAGAGCCTGCCGCGCAGCCTGTGGAGCGTGCTGGTCCTGGGCTGGCGCGGCTACCGGCGGATGGGTGATTTCGCACCGTTCGACCTCGACCGCCCCGCACATTGGAACCGTCGCCTGCTGCGATGGCTGGCCAGTTTTGCTCCGCAACGTCCGCTTCCTTCCCACCCGGCTGACCCAGCCGCTGATCCAGGGCTTCGTCCATGACCCGTCCGTCCTCTCTGCGTTGGCTGCTGCTGCCCCTGCTGGCCCTGCCCGTGGCGTCAGGCAACAGCGCGCCTGCCCCGGCGCCGGTTGTCCCTCCCACTACCGCGCCTGCCGCTCCGCCGGCGCCGGGGGTGCCGGCCGCGCCAGCCACCACGCCTGCCACCGGTACCGAGCCCGCGCTGGCGCAGACCTGGGCGGGCAGCGCCTGGCCCTGGCAGCGGCAGAACACCTTCGCGCAGCTGGGGCGCCGCCAGGACACGCTGCTGTCGGGCGTGCGCAATGCCACCACCTTCGAGTTCCAGGTCCGCCGTGACCGCCTGGTCCGCGATGCCGAGCTGGATCTGAGCTTCACGCCTTCACCGTCGCTGCTGCCGACCCTGTCGCACCTGCGGGTCTATCTCAACGACGCGATGATGGGTGTGGTGCCGATCAGCAACGAGCAGCTGGGCCGCCCGGTGCAGGCCAAGCTACCGCTGGACGCGCGCCTGATTGCTGATTTCAACCAGGTCCGCCTGGAGTTCGTCGGCCACTACACCGACATCTGCGAAGAGCCGACGCACAGCTCGCTGTGGGTCAATCTCTCCAGCAACAGCACGCTGCGCCTGGGCGGCCAGCCGCTGGCGATGCAGGACGACCTGGCCAACTTCCCGCTGCCGTTCTTCGATCCGCGTGATACAGCACGGCTGGAACTGCCAGTGGTGTTCGCCGCTGCGCCGAGCCTGGCACAGCAGCGGGCGGCGGCGGTGATGTCCTCGTACTTCGGCAGCCTGTCCGGCTGGTGGCGCCAGGCACGTTTCCCGGTCAGCTTCGGCACGTTGCCGGACAAGGGCCACGCGGTGGTGCTGGCGGTCAACGGCAGGTTCCCGCCGGTGATCGCCAACCATGCTCCGGTGAAGGGCCCGATGATCGAACTGATGTCGCTGCCGGAGGATCCGCAGCGAAAGCTGCTGCTGGTGCTGGGCCGCAACGATGACGACCTGCAGAAGGCCGTGGCTGCGATGGCGGCCGGCAACGTGCTGTTCCGCGGCCGCCAGGTCAGTGTCGATGAGGTCAAGCCACTGGCCCCGCGCAAGCCGTACGACGCACCGAACTGGGTGCGCACCGACCGCGCCGTCCGCTTGGCTGAACTGCTCGACTATCCGCAACAACTGCATGCCAACGGCGTGTCGCCGCAGCCGATCACGGTCAACCTCAACCTGCCGCCGGATCTGTTCATCTGGCGCAACCAGGGTATTCCGCTGAACCTGCGCTACCGCTACACGCCGCCGTTTGGCAGCGATGAGTCGCGGCTGGGCGTGGCGATCAACGACCAGTTCATCTCCAGCTTCCCGCTGGTGCGCCGCAACGGCAAGCAGGGCCTGGAGGAAATCCGCTTGCCGGTGCTGGCCGGCGATGCCGGTGCCGATGACGGTCGCCTGCTGATTCCGGCGCTCAAACTGGGCGACCGCAACCAGCTGCGTTTCGATTTCAACTTTGCCAGCGTGATGGGCAGTGCGCAGCGCGATCATTGCCAGACCGTGCTGCCGCCCAACCTGCAGGCAGCGATCGAAGACGACTCGACCATCGACTTCTCCGGATTCCATCACTACATGGGCCTGCCGGACCTGTCCGCGTTCGCGCTCAGTGGATTCCCCTTCACCCGCATGGCCGATCTGTCGGAGACTGTCGTGCTGGTGCCGCCCCAAGCCAACGAGGCACAGGTCAGCCTGCTGCTGAACCTGATCGGTGGGCTGGGCGTGCAGAGCGGCTATCCGGCCTATGGGCTGCGCCTGTCCGATGACTGGAAGCAGGCCAGCGCGCTGGATGCGGACCTGCTGATGCTGGGCGCCCTGCCGGCCGAACTGCGCGGTAGCCAGCAGCTGTCGCTGCTGATCGACGACCAGCGCACGCGCCTGCTCAATGGCCAGTCTCCGTCGCCGCAGCAGGCGATGGAACAGGCCCGCCGTGGCAGCCGCGATGGCGATCCAGCGGTGACCGAAGTGGCAGTGAGCGCGCAGGCACCGTTTGCCGCGATCATCGGCATGCAGTCACCGACGCATGCGCAGCGCAGCATCGTTTCGCTGGCCGCCAGCAATGCCGCCGACTACGGCCTGCTTCACGATGCACTCAGCGATACCGGCAAGCGCGAAGCCATCGCCGGCTCGGTGGCGATCCTGCGTACCTCGGGCATTCACAGCCAGTTCGTCGGTGATCACTACTACGTTGGCGCGCTGCCGTGGTGGCTGCTGCTGTGGTACCACCTGGCCGACCACCCGGCGCTGCTGGCGGTGCTGGCCACGCTGGTGGTGCTGATGGTCGCCTTCCTGCTGTGGCGCGCGCTGCGCTGGGTCGCGGCCAAGCGCCTGGACCCGGGGCACTGATGGCACGTACGCGGCATCCGCTGGTCACCGCGTCCGGCCTCGTCCTGTTGGGACTGGCCGGTGCCGGGCCCTGCGCGGCGCAGGCCTTGCCCGATACGCCGGGCGGAACCGTCGCCGAGCAGCGCCAGTGGCTGTTGCAGCAGGTGCGCATCGGTGAGGCCACCGGTCGCCAGAGCCTGATCGAAGACGCCCTGGCGCGGCTGCGCATGCTGGCACCGGATGATCGCGGCACCTTGGTGGCGATCCTGGAAGTGCAGCTCTCGCAACAGAAGCTGCAGGATGCCGAGGCGACCCTGAAGCGCCTGCGCGAGATCGGTACAGGTACCCGTGAACTGGCCGCCGGCGAACGCCTCTGGAGGGCCTACCGCGGTGATCTGCAGCAGGATCTGCAGCAGGCGCGCCTGTTCGCTGCCGGTGGTCGCAGCGCCGAAGCGCTGGCGATCTACCGCCGCCTGTTCAACGATGATCCACCCGGCCTGCAGCTGGGCCTGGAGTACTGGCGCCTGCGCGGCGGCCAGGCGGATGGGCGTGCACAGGCGATCCGTGCGCTGGGCGAACTGGACCGCAGTTATCCGGGCAATGTGCCATTGCTGCAGGCGCTGTCGCAGATGCTGTTCGCTGCCGGCCGCGATGCAGAGGCGCTCGCCGCGCTGCAGCGCATGGGGCGTAATCCGGAGGCCCGCGGCATGGCGGCGGACGCCGAATGGGCCTACCTGAAGGATCAGCCGGCCGACGACCGCAGCGTGCGCCGGCTGCAGGACTTCATCACCCGCAACCCAGCGTTTGCCGACATCGCGTTGGTGCGCGAGCGCTACACCGACCAGCACAAGCGGGTCAGCGACCCGGCGTGGCGCGCCGGCCTGCGCGGCCAGCAGCTGCTCGACGCAGGCCGCAATGCAGAGGCCGAGCGCGCTTTCCTGCAGGCGTTGCGCGGCTATCCGCGCGAGCCCGACCTGTTGGGGGGGCTGGGCATGGCGCTGATGCGCCAGGGCCGCCGCGAGCAGGCCATCAGCTATTTCCAGCGTGCGGTGCAGGCCACCCCGGCCGGCGACAGCAACGACAAGTGGCGCGACCTGATCGCCAGCACCCGCTACTGGCTGCAGCTGGACCAGGCCGATGCGGCGCTGGCGGCCGGCCGGCTGGACGAGGCCGAGCGCCTCTATGCGCAGGCGCATCGCCAGCAGCCCCGCGACGTCAATGCTGCACTGGGCCTGGTCGACGTGGCCGTGGCCCGCGGTGACGACGCCGCAGCCGAACGCCAGCTGCAGGTTGCGCGGCGGATGGCGCCCAACGATGCCAACGTGATCCGCAAGCTGGTGCAGCTGTACGGCCGCACCGACCCGCAGCGGCTGGAAGCCTTCATCAACGCATTGCCCGCTGCGCAACGCAGGTTGTATGCCGAAGACCTGCGCCAGCTCCAGATCAGCCGCCTGCGTGAGCGTCGCGAGCAGGCGCTGGCTGCCGGTGATGCGACCACCGCGATCACGCTGGGACAGAAGCTGCGCGGCGAACTGCCGGGCGATGCATGGCTGGCCTATGCGCTGGCCAACGAGCTGCGCGCCGCTGGCCGGCAGGACGAGGCCGACGCGGCGGTGGCCGACATGGCCACGCATAACGACAGCGCCGAAGCGCGCTACGCGCAGGCGCTCTACCTGTCGGGATCCGATCGGCTGCCGCAGGCGCTGGCGGTACTCGACGCGCTGCCGCAGGCGAAGTGGAACGACGACATCCGCGCGCTGTCGGCGCGCCTGCAGCGGCAGCAGCTGGTCGATCATCTGTGGGATCTGCGTGCGCAGGGCAGGGAGGCCGAAGCCATCGCGCTGCTGCAGCAGCAACCGCCCAGCACCGACAATGATCTGATGATGGCCGAGTGGGCGCGCCTGCGCGGCGATCACGCGCAGGCGCTGCACTACTACCAGCGCGTGCTTGCCGCACAGCCGGACAATGTGGATGCGCAGCTGGGCCAGGTCCAGGCCTGGATTGGCACCGGCGATCTGGCCAGCGCACGCCGCCAGATGCACGACGCACCGCCGGCAGTGGACGATGACGAGATCGGCCAGCAGCGTCAGCTCGCCACCATCTGGACCGACCTGCGCGAGGATACGAAGGCCCTGGCGATCCTGCGCGCGTTGCTTGCGCGCAAGACCGGGCCCGACGCACAGTCCTGGCGTGATGCGGCACGGCTGGTGCGCCGCGATGATCCGCAGCAGGCGCTGGACATGTACGCGCAGGCGATGGCCGACAACGGCGTGTTGGCTCCCGGCCAGGTCACGCCGCGCGACAACCGCGCGTTGACCCTGGCCAGCCGCGAGACAGCCGGCGATGACTGGTTGCGGCGCAGCTTGCGCAGCGATGTGGAAACCCTGTACCAGCAGGAGAATCCCACCCTGACGGTGATGCAGGACACCGGTCGCCGCAGCGATGGCACGCCGGGCATTTCGCGGCTGTCGCGCGATACCCGCATCGCGCATCTGGACGCGCCATTCGCCGGTGGCCTGGGCTGGGCGCGCATCGAGCAGGTCAGCTTCGATGCGGGCCGCTTCCAGACCGATGAGAGCGGCGCCTACGACGAGGATTTCGGCAGCTGTGACCTGGATCTGCTGCAGGCCGACGACAGCCGCCTGCGCGCACCGGGCTGCACCCGCTTCGTGCACCAGCGGCGCACCTCCGGTGCCGGCTTCGCCGTCGGCTGGCGCACCCTGGATGACCGCTGGAACGTCGATATCGGCCACACCCCGTCCAACTACGTGGTCGGCAACTGGCTTGGCGGTGTCACCCTCAATGGCGACCTCGGGCGCTTCGGCTGGGGCGCCACGCTGTCGCGGCGGCCGATGACCAATTCGCTGCTGTCGCAGGCCGGTGCGGTTGATCCGCGCAGCGGCATCAGCTGGGGCGGCGTCACCGCCAACGGCGTGACCTTCAGCCTCGGCTACGACCAGGGCGGCCGCGATGGCGTGTGGTCGAACTGGAGCTGGCATCGGCTGACCGGGCACAACGTGGTCGACAACACCCGCGCACGCGCGATGGTGGGCTGGTACCACAAGCTGATCCAGCGCCCCGACATGCGGCTGGATGTGGGTACCACCGCGATGTACTGGCGCTACCAGAAGGACCTGGGCGGCTACTCGCTGGGCCAGGGCGGCTACTACAGCCCGCAGCGCTATGCATCGCTGAGCCTGCCGGTCAGCTTTGCATGGCGCAACGACGTGTGGTCGGTGCGCCTG
Source organism: Stenotrophomonas sp. Sm10 (assembly GCF_030985515.1). NCBI lineage: Bacteria > Pseudomonadati > Pseudomonadota > Gammaproteobacteria > Lysobacterales > Lysobacteraceae > Stenotrophomonas > Stenotrophomonas sp. Sm10. The sequence goes on along the minus strand of NZ_JAPTFO010000001.1, from coordinate 98,948 downwards.
GATGGCTCGGTCAGTGTGTCCAGTGCGCGTACCTCGTCGATCAGCCGTTTCCCCGACCAGGCCTTGATCGAGCGCGTGATTGCACAGCTTGAGCCGCAGTACGGCCCGCTGCGGCTGGACGAGGCCGGCCTGTACACCGGTGACAGCAGCAGCACGGGCACCGGGTACCGCCTGTACGGCGCGGTGGAGCGCCGCCTCGGCGACCACTTCGTGCTGGGCGCTGCCGGCACCCTCCAGCGCAGCCGCGATTTCTCGCCGAATTCGTTCCAGCTCTACCTGCGCTACACCTTCAAGCCCTGGCAGGGAAACCTGCCGCTGCCCGTATCACCACTGGTGCCGTATGGCGAATTCCGCTGACCTGCGGCGACGGCGCCTGCTGCAGGCGGTCGCCACGCTGCCGCTGCTCGGCGTGTGCCGTGTGCAGGCCGCGCCCGCCCCGCGCTGGCCGGCGTGGCAGGTACTGCTCGACAGCAGCCTGAGCCGCGACGGGCGCATGATCGATCGCAGCCAGGACGATCAGCGCAGCACCTCCGAAGGCCAGTCCTATGCCTTGTTCTTCGCCCTGGTCGACAACGACCAGGCGCTGTTCGACCGCATCCTGGGCTGGACCCAGGACAACCTTGCCGGTGGCGACATGGGCAAGCGCCTGCCGGCCTGGCTGTGGGGACGCGATGACGCCGGCGCCTGGCGGGTGCTGGACGACAACCCGGCCTCGGACTCCGATCTCTGGCTGGCCTACGCGCTGCTGGAAGGCGCGCGGCTGTGGCGCCGTCCGGCGCTGAAGGCCATCGCGGAGGGCATGCTGGTGCAGGTGCGGGCGCGCGAGATCGTGGATCTGCCCGGGCTCGGCCCAATGCTGTTGCCAGGCCCACAGGGGTTCATTGAAGGGGACGCCACGCGGGTCAACCCCAGCTATCTGCCACTGCCGCTGCTGCGCCGCTTTGCGGCGGAGGATCGCAGCGGGCCGTGGCAGGCGCTGGCGCGCAACAGCGTGCAGTTGCTGCAGCAGAGCAGCCCGCACGGGTTCGCACCGGACTGGGCGGCGTGGAAAGGCGATCGCTTCGTCGTCGATCCGGTGCGCGGTGCGGTCGGCGGCTACGACGCCATCCGCTGCTACACCTGGGCAGGCATGACCGCATCGCGCGATCCGTTGTTCCGCGCGCAGCTGGCGGCGCTGTCCGGACCGCTGCAGCGCCTGCGCAGTGGTGCACCGATGTGGGAAAAGATCGACACCCGCAGTGGCCAGGGGCAGGGCGAAGGCAACTACGGATTCCGCGCGGCCCTGCTGCCCTATCTGATCGCGCAGGGCGAAGCGGAGCGCGCGCAGTCGCTGCGGGCCAGCCTGCCCAGCGCCGAGCAGCAGCGCGCCGATGCACCGGCCTATTACTCACAGATGCTGGCCCTGTTCGGCGTGGGTTGGGCCGAAGGACGCTGGCGCTTCGCCACCGACGGCCGCCTGCAGCCGCGCTGGTAGCTGCAGCGCTGCGGGGTCAGGTACCTACGCAGCGCAGTGGGCTCCGACCGACCCTCAGCCAGGCATCATTCCAGCGCGTAGCGCAGGGTGAACAGCACCGCCACCAGCCACACCGCCGGATGCACTTCGCGCCAGCGGCCGGTGCCCGCCTTCAGCGCGGCATAGGCGATGAAGCCGAAGGCCAGGCCGTTGGCAATGGAGTAGGTGAACGGCATTGCCAGCGCACACAGCGCGGCCGGCACCGATTCGGTCAGGTCGCTCCAGTCCACCTCCACCAGTTCGCGCAGCATCAGGCCGGCCACGAACAGCAGCGCCGGTGCGGTGGCATAGCTGGGCACCATCGACGCCAGCGGCGAGAACAGCAGCGCGGCCAGGAACAGTGCCGACACCACCAATGCGGTCAGGCCGGTGCGGCCGCCCACCTGCACGCCCGAGGCGCTTTCGGCAAAGGCCGTGGTGCTGCTGGTGCCGAGCACCGAACCGGCCACGATGGCGGTGCTGTCGGCCAGCAGCGCGCGGCCGAAACGCTTCTGCGCGCCGGGCAGCTTCAGCAGGCCGGCGCGACCGACCACGCCGTACAACGTGCCGGTGGCATCGAACACTTCCACCAGCACGAACACCAGCACCACCTGCAGCAATACGGCGATCGGCGCACCACCGTCATGGTGCAGCAGGCCCGGCAGGTCCAGCTGCAGGAAGGTCGGCGCCAGGCTCGGCGGCAGCGAAACCAGGCCCTGGTACTGCACATCGCCCAATGCCCAGCCGGCGCCGGTCACCGCCAGGATGCCGATCAGGATCGCACCACGCACGCGGCGCGCTTCCAGCACCGCGATCAGCAGGAAGCCGGCCAGTGCCAGCAGCGGCGGCGCCGTGTTCAACGGTCCCAGTGCCACCAGCGTATCTTCATTGCCGACAATCACGCCGGATTTCTGCAGCGCGATGATCGCCAGGAACAGGCCGATGCCGGCCACGATGGCCGAGCGCAGCGACGAAGGAATGCCCGATACCAGCCATGCCCGAACGCCGGTCAGTGACAGCACCAGGAACACCAGGCCGGAGATGAACACCGCCGCCAGCGCCTGCTGCCACGGCAGGCCGGCAGCACCAACCACGGTGAAGGCGAAGAACGCGTTCAGGCCCATGCCCGGTGCCATGCCGACCGGGAAGTTGGCGGCCAGCGCCATCACCGCCGAACCCAGTGCAGCAGCCAGGCAGGTGGCCACGAACACCGCGCCGGCGTCCATGCCGGTGGTGCCGAGGATCTCGGGGTTCACGAAGACGATGTAGGACATCGTCAGGAAGGTGGTGACACCGGCCAGCAGCTCGGTGCGCACGGTGGTGCCGTGCTGCTGCAGCTGGAACAGGCGCTCGAACAGGGACATGGGGAATCTCGACCCGTTGGTGGTGGGTACCGACCGTTGGTCGGTACGCCTTGAAGCGTCACCACCAACGGTGGTGACCTACCGAAAGGAGAAAGGCCGCGCGAGCGCGGCCTTTCCGGTTGCCTTACTTCAGCGCCTTGAAGCGCAGGCGCTTCGGCGCAGCGTCGTCGCCCATGCGGCGCTTCTTGTCTTCCTCGTACTCGCGGTAGTTGCCCTGGAAGAACTCCACGTGCGAGTCGCCTTCGAAAGCGATGATGTGCGTGGCGATGCGGTCCAGGAACCAGCGATCGTGCGAAATCACGAAGGTGTTGCCCGGGAACTCCAGCAGCGCATCTTCCAGCGCACGCAGCGTTTCGATGTCCAGGTCGTTGGACGGTTCGTCCAGCAGCAGCACATTGCCACCCTGCAGCAGGGTCTTGGCCATGTGCAGGCGGCCACGCTCACCACCGGACAGCGAACCGACCATCTTCTGCTGGTCCTGGCCCTTGAAGTTGAAGCGGCCGATGTAGGCGCGCGACTGGATCTCGATGCCGTTGATGTTGAGGATGTCCAGGCCGCCGGCGATTTCCTGGAAGACGTTGTGGTTGCCTTCCAGCTTGTCGCGGCTCTGGTCCACGTAGGACAGCTGCACGGTCGGGCCGATCACGATCTCGCCCGAATCCGGCTTTTCCTGGCCGGTGATCATCTTGAACAGGGTCGACTTGCCGGCGCCGTTCGGGCCGATGATGCCGACGATCGCGCCCGGCGGAATCAGCATCGAGAGGTTGTCGATCAGCAGGCGGTCGCCGAACTTCTTGGAGACGTTCTTGAACTCCATCACCATGTTGCCCAGGCGCTCGCCCGGCGGAATGAAGATTTCGTTGGTCTCGTTGCGCTTCTGGTAATCCTGCGACTGCAGCTCTTCCAGGCGGGCCAGACGGGCCTTGCCCTTGGAGCGGCCGCCCTTGGCGTTCTGGCGCGACCACTCCAGTTCCTTCTGGATCGCCTTCTGGCGGGCCTTTTCCTGGTTTTCTTCCTGCTTCAGGCGCTCATCCTTCTGCACCAGCCATTCGGTGTAGTTGCCCTTCCACGGAATGCCGCGGCCGCGGTCCAGTTCCAGGATCCACTCGGCGGCGTTGTCCAGGAAGTAGCGATCGTGGGTAACGGCCACCACGGTGCCGGTGTAGCGCGCCAGGAACTGTTCCAGCCATTCCACCGACTCGGCGTCGAGGTGGTTGGTCGGTTCGTCCAGCAGCAGCATGTCCGGCTTCTGCAGCAGCAGGCGGCACAGCGCCACGCGGCGCTTTTCACCACCGGACAGGTTGGCGATCTTGGCATCCCACGGCGGCAGGCGGAGCGCATCGGCGGCCACGTCCAGCTGGTTTTCCAGGGTATGCGCATCACCGGCGGCCAGGATCGCCTCCAGGCGCTCCTGCTCCTTGGCCAGCGCGTCGAAGTCGGCACCTTCCTCGGCGTAGGCGGCATACACCGCTTCCAGCGCAGCCTGCGCCTGCAGCACTTCGCCCACGCCTTCCTCGACCGACTCGCGCACGGTCTTGTTCGGGTCCAGTTCCGGTTCCTGCGCCAGGTAGCCGACCTTGATGCCCGGCTGCGGGCGGGCCTCGCCCTCGAAATCGGTGTCCACGCCGGCCATGATCTTCAGCACGGTGGACTTGCCGGCGCCGTTCAGGCCCAGCAGGCCGATCTTGGCACCCGGGAAGAAGGACAGCGAGATGTCCTTGATGATCTGCCGCTTGGGCGGGACCACCTTGGACACGCGGTTCATGGTGTAGATGTATTGCGACGACATGAGGTCTCCGTAGGCGCGGCCCTGCACCCGACCCGTCACGGGAACACCCCGTTGCGGCAGCGGGCACAGACTGGAATGGAATACCGCCAATTATAGCCGGAACCGGTTCCGGGCCGCGCCCGGCGCAGGGGCGCCGGCTGGCCGTGGCCTGAATACTCCGTCACAGTCCTGCAGCGGGAAGCGTTTCCAGCCGGAAACGGTTCAGATCGGTTGCGCAATATGGGCTCACCACCACCCAAACAGAGGTCTGACATGCGCATCAATCGAGTAATGGCCAGCGCCGTGGCCTCTGTGCTGGCGCTCGGTGCCGTGGCTCCCGCCTTCGCCGACAACGACCACCGTCGCGGCCACGACCGCCGCGAGTGGCGCGAGGACCGCCGCGAGTGGCGACAGGACCGCCGTGACTGGGAACGCGACCGCCGTGAGGCCCGGCGCGACTGGGAACGCGACCGCCGCGACTGGCACCGCGACCATGACCGCTACTACCGCCCGGCACCGCCGCCGCGCGTGGTCTATCGACCGGCCTATGGCCCGGGCTACGGCTGGAAGGTCGGCCACCGCTACCGCGACTACTACCGTGGCCCGATCTACGTGGTGAACGACTACCCGCGCTACCACCTGCGCCGCCCGCCGCATGGGCACCACTGGATCCGCGATGACCGCGGCAACATGCTGCTGGTGGCGGTGGCAACCGGCATCATCGCCGACTACATCATCAACAGCCGCTGAGCCGGCGGCCACGTCCACGCATGGCGTGGATCCACTGGCATGCACGGGGCCGGATTCCTTCGGAAGTGCCGGCCCCGTCCTTTTCGGCCCCGGCGGGCCGGTGCGGGGCTACAATCAGGGGCTGAGCCGTACCCCTTTCCCTGCCTGCTGGAGTACCCGATGTTCCCGCGTGACGTCCGCATCGAATCCTACGATCCCGAACTGGCCAAGGCCATTGCCGCTGAAACCCAGCGCCAGGAAGACCACGTCGAGCTGATCGCCAGCGAGAACTACACCAGCCCGGCGGTGATGGAAGCCCAGGGCAGCCAGCTGACCAACAAGTACGCCGAAGGCTACCCGGGCAAGCGCTACTACGGCGGCTGCGAATACGTGGACATTGCCGAGCAGCTGGCGATCGACCGCCTCAAGCAGCTGTTTGGTGCCGACTACGCCAACGTGCAGCCGCACAGCGGCTCGCAGGCCAACCAGGCCGTGTACTTCGCCCTGCTGCAGCCGGGTGACACCATCCTCGGCATGAGCCTGGCCCACGGCGGCCACCTCACCCACGGTGCCAAGGTGAATGCCTCGGGCAAGCTGTTCAACGCCGTGCAGTACGGCGTGAACGACCAGGGCCTGATCGATTACGACGAAGTCGAGCGCCTGGCCCTGGAGCACAAGCCGAAGATGGTCGTTGCCGGCTTCTCGGCCTATTCGCAGGTGATCGACTGGGCGCGCTTCCGCGCCATCGCCGACAAGGTCGGTGCCTACCTGTTCGTCGACATGGCCCACGTGGCCGGCCTGGTCGCCGCTGGCGTCTACCCAAGCCCGCTCGAGCACGCCCACGTGGTGACCTCCACCACCCACAAGACCCTGCGCGGCCCGCGTGGCGGCATCATCATCGCCAAGGGCGCCGACGAAGACCTGGTCAAGAAGCTGCAGTCGATCGTGTTCCCGGGCATCCAGGGCGGTCCGCTCATGCACGTCATCGCCGGCAAGGCCGTGGCCTTCAAGGAAGCGCTGGAACCGGCCTTCAGGACCTACCAGCAGCAGGTGGTGAAGAACGCCCAGGCGATGGCCAACACGCTCATCGCGCGCGGCTACAAGATCGTCTCCGGCGGCACCCAGAACCACCTCATGCTGGTGGACATGATCGGCAAGGACGTGTCCGGCAAGGACGCGGAAGCCGCGCTGGGCAAGGCCCACATCACCGTCAACAAGAACTCGGTGCCGAACGACCCGCGTTCGCCGTTCGTGACCTCGGGCCTGCGCCTGGGTACCCCGGCGGTGACCACCCGTGGTTACGTCGAACAGGACTGCGTGGACCTGGCCAACTGGATCGCCGACGTGCTGGACGCGCCGAACGATGATGCTGTCATTGCCCGCGTGCGCGACGCCGTCAGCGCGCAGTGCCGCAAGTACCCGGTCTACGGCTGATCGGGTTGGGGTCGGACCTCTTCCCGCAGGGAAGGGCTCTGACCCCGGCATTGCAGCGATCGCGCATGGATGAGCGCCGCCTCAAATACCTGTACGCCACCCTGGCCGTGCTGTTCGGCCTGCCCAGCCTGGTGGCCGGCGGCGTTGCGGCACTGATGCTGCTGCTGACGGGGCTGGGCCAGTTCGGCCATGGCACGCTGGCTGCGGTGACCGTGATGCCGCTGTGGGGCCTGGCCGGCATTGCCGGCTGCCTGGCTTGGTTGTGGCTCAGCGCCGGGTATCTGCTGCAGGGGCGTGCCGGGCTGCAGGTGCATCGCCTCTGGTGGTGGATGCTGCTGGCCGGCGGTCTTGCCGCCGTGCCCCCGCTGGGGCTGGCGCTGTGGTGGAGCAGCACCGTCCACGCCGAAGGCATCGCCCTGCTGCTGTTGGGCCCGTCGATGCTGGTGCCGGCTGCGATGCTGGTGTGGATCAAGCGCCGGGCATGACGTGGCCCATGGAAGGACATCGAACGCATGGATGAGCGCCTGCACAAGCGCGGGATGGCCATTGCTGGCCTGCTGGTGGGCCTGCCCACCGTGGCGGCAGGCGGTACGGGTGCCGTGCTGGGGCTGATGGCCGTATGGGACGGCAAGTACCTGACGGGCGACGAGTACACGCTGTTGCTGCTGTGGTCGTCGGCCGGCATCATCGGCCTGCTGTCGTGGCTGTGGCTGAGCGGGCTGTTCCTGTGGCGCGGTGTTGCCGGCCTTCGCCAATCACCGGTCATGGCCTGGGTCGGCCTGGCGTTGGGTGGCTTGGCCGCGTCGGGCGTGGTCGTCGCCACGCTGTACTCCACGATCAGCAATGGCGAGATCTCGACATTGGGCTTCCTCGGGTTTGGCCCGCCGCTACTGGTGATGTCCGGGCACTTGGCGTGGCTGCGCTGGGCACGCATGGCATCGCCGCCACCCGCACCCGGTTGAGCCGGGCATCCGACCTCGCCGGACACGCTGGGTAGCCAGAATGCAGGCGCTTCCGCGCAGGCAGCATTTGCTGCGGCGCCCTTTCTCAGGTACCTTTGCGACGCTGCCATGACCATGGCAATTGCTCCCTGAGCCAGGCGTTCCATGCATTGCCCCTTCTGCCAACATGCCGATACCCGGGTCATCGACTCGCGCGTCTCTGAAGACGGCGCGACGATTCGCCGTCGGCGGGAATGCGAAGCCTGCGGCGAGCGCTTCAGCACCCTGGAAACGGTCGAGCTGAAGCTGCCGGCCATCGTCAAGAGCGATGGCACCCGTGAAGCGTTCGACCAGCGCAAGGTCCGCGCGGGGTTCGATCGCGCGCTGCAGAAGCGCGCGGTGCCCGAAGAAAAGATCGAAGCAGCGGTACGTGCGGTGGTGCACCAGCTGCGTATCAGCGGCGAGCGCGAAGTGCCCTCGATCAAGGTTGGCGAGTTCGTCATGAACGAACTGCGCAAGCTCGACCACGTGGGCTACGTGCGCTTCGCTTCGGTGTACCGCAGCTTCGAGGACGTGGCCGATTTCCGCGAGGAGATCGAGAAGCTCGAGCGCGAGCTGCCGGCCAGTACCGAACAGCTGCAGCTGCTGGGCGATGTGATTGCCCTGACCAAGAAAAAGAAAGGCTGACTGCCTCTGCCTTGGGGGTGCCAACCTTGGGGGGCACCGGTGGCCGCATTCACTGGTGGGTGCCAACCGTTGGTTGGCACTGACGGCATGGATCCACACCGGCGGCGTTACCATGGCCGCATGACCACCCCGTTCTCCGCCCTCGACCACCTGCACATGGCCAACGCGCTGCGCCTGGCCGTGCGCGCTGCCTACACCACCCGTCCCAACCCGATGGTCGGCTGCGTGATCGCCCATGGCGAACGCGTGGTCGGGCAGGGCTGGCACCAGCGCGCCGGTGGCCCGCATGCTGAAGTGTTCGCGCTGCGCGAGGCCGGCAGCGACGCCCGTGGCGCCACCGCCTACGTCACCCTGGAACCCTGCGCGCACTACGGGCGCACGCCACCGTGTGCGCTGGCACTGATCGAAGCGGGCGTGTCGCGTGTGGTCGCGGCGATGCGCGATCCGTTCCCCAAGGTCGATGGCGGTGGCTTCGATCTGCTGCGCAATGCCGGCATCGACGTCGCCGAAGGGCTGATGGCGGCACAGGCGCGCGAGCTCAACAAGGGTTACCTGTCGCGCGTGGAGCGCAACCGCCCGTGGCTGCGGGTGAAGCTGGCCGCCAGCCTCGATGGCCGCACCGCGATGGCCGATGGCAGCTCCAAGTGGATTACCGGGCCGGCCGCGCGCGAAGACGTGCAGCACTGGCGCGCACGTGCGGGTGCAATCCTGACCGGCGCCGACACCGTGATTGCCGACGACCCGATGCTGACCGTGCGCCTGGCCGATACCGAGGTGATGCCACCGCTGCGCGTGGTGCTCGATTCGCGCCTGCGTTCGCTCGAATGCAGCCGCGTGCGCGAAGGCGGGGCCCCGACGCTGTACCTGCACGATGCGGCGGTGAGCGCGCCGGATGCGGCCGACGCCGAATTCGCCAGCGTGCCCAGCGCAGAGGGACGGTTGGATCTGGGCGCGGTGCTGGCCCTGCTGGCCGAACGCGGTATCAACGAAGTGCATACCGAAGCCGGCGCGACGCTGGCCGGTGCCTTGCTGCGCGGCGGCTGGGTGGACGAGCTGCTGCTGTACCAGGCCCCCACACTGCTGGGCGACGGCGGACGCCCGTTGCTGACCGGCCTCGGCATCGATGGCATGGACCAGCAGCGCCGCCTGCGGGTGGTTGACCAGCGCCAGGTCGGCGAGGACATCAGGCTGCTGCTGCGGCCGTGAGGGAATGGCGGTATCTCCGGCGTCGTCAGGTGCCCTTGTCCTCGTCCTCGTCTTCGTAGGCGGGGCACTGTTCTTTCCACTGCTGCTTCCACAGCACGTGCAGGTCGCGGCAGTAGGCACTGAGCGCTTCCCCCGCCAGCTCTGTCGACTTCGACCGTAGTCTGCGGCGGCTGATGCCGTCGTCGTACTCGTCCGGCAGGACCGTCGGTGCACATCGATCGTGGTACTGCAGGAAGGCGCGGCAGTCGTCGTTCTCGCTCAGCTGTGCATCGATGTCCCTGTCACGTAGCTGGTTCGACTCGAAGGCAACCGATGGACGGACGATGAAGGTCTTGGGTCTGTACGCTTCGGCCTGCCCACTCACCATCAGCGCCAGCAGCATGACGGTAGTCGACGTCGTACGATGTTTCATGCGGTTGCCCCGGTGGAAGAGGGCAACAGCATTGACCATGCGGGCCGCGCAAGGCCATGCAACGGTTCTGAAAGTGCGCTCGCCGTTGCCGCAGGTAACGATGAGCCGAGCGTGGACCCGGCTCTAGCTCGCGCTTACGCGCATTCGTCGGTCCACATCATTTCGGCGATCGGGCGCAGCGCCTTGCACTCCTGCGTCATCTCATCGGCTGACTTCACCTGCGCCTTGGCCTTCAGTTCCTCGGCCATCGCATCCACGCCGCTGATCTGGTCCGGCGCGATCTTCGCCACGCAGGCGCGGTGCTGCTGCAGCAACAGGTCGCAATCCGGAACGCCGGTCACCTTCGGCGCGTTGGCCGCCTGCGCGTCCTGCATCCAGTCCTCGAACGGCGCCAGCGCACCGGCTACGGTGCCCACCAGATCGTCAAAATTACCGCTGTACCAGTAGCCGTTGTCCTTGGCCGGGTACAGGGTGAAGGTGCCGTTGACCGGCACGCGCATGCCACTCAGCAGTGCCTGGGTATAGGCATCGGTGAACTGCTTGCGCGCGGCCGGGCTGGCATCGTCGGCCAGGCTGGCGGCGAACAGCGGGCGGACCTTGCCCAGGTCGGGCACCTGGCAGCTGTAGCTGATCCGCGCCAGCTTCTGGTCTTCAACGTATTCGTTGTCTTCGATCACGCTCTTGGTCGCGCGGCACTTCGAATCGCGCAGCGCCTTGGCATACAGCGCTTCGGTGCCCGCAGCGTCGACCTTGGCGCCGGTGCTGGCCAGTACCGTCTGCCAGGGTTCGGCCAAGGCCTTGGCCAGCGCACCCGGGTTGGGGGTCACGGCATCCTGGCCCTCGAACGCCGGCTTCAGTGCGTCGTTGAGCGTGCGCGTGGCGGTGGCATCGTCCTCCAGCAGCACGCGCGCATACAGGTCGAAGGCCTGCTCGGGTGCCAGTTGGGCCGGTGCAGCGCTGGCAATCAGCGGGGCGCACAGCAGCACGCTGGCCAGAAGGGTACGGGTGGGGGTCTTCATGACGGTGTTTTCCTGTTCCAGAGGCGCGCAAGCCTAGCGCATCCAGCACTACTTTCGATGGCGGCCAGAGGTCACATGGCGGTGTACCCCGGCCAAAAAAACGGGCCCCTTGCGGGGCCCGTTCGATCGCACGACGAGGAGCGATCGTTGGATCAGAAGCTGGCGCGGACGCCGGCCGAGTACTGGGTGACGTCGCGGTAGCCGGAGATCTCGCCCACCAGACCCCAGGTCCTGGTGAAGTTGATCTGGCCGCCGACGGTGCCGACCCAGGTGCCCTTGAAGTTGTTGCCGCCGTCCATGTAACCGGCCTTGACCCAACCTTCGGTCATGCGCGACGGCTTGCCACGGATACCCAGGGTGACGCGGCCCAGGTTGGTGTGGTCCTTCTGGCTGAAACGCAGGCCGTCGTAGCGGACGGTGGCTTCGGCGTTCTGGCGCACCCATGCGGCATCGGCGGTGAAGTCCAGGCGGTCGGTCCACGGCATGTGGTAGCCGATGCCGAGCTCCGGCTGGTTCAGTTCCAGCTTCAGCGAATCATTGCCGTAGTGATTGGTCTTGCTGGTGCGCGACCAGCCACCGAACACGTAGACCTGTTCGGCGATGGCCACGGAGCCACGCAGGTAGCCGCCGTCGACCTTGGGGTCGTCCAGTGCGTTGTCGTCAACCTTGACCTGCGTCCAACCGCCTTCGACGTAGGTGTAGCTCAGGGCGTCGGCCGAGGCCGAGAGCGGGGCGGCGGCCAGCAGGGCGGCCACGATCAGCATCTTGCGCATGGGAATTCCTGTGAATTTCAGTCCATTGGCGGGCCAGCCCTCTCGGCTACCCGTGGGCGACCTCATGTCGTCCGCTGCGAATTTTAATGAAAGTTTTACAAATTGCGAGCGACGGCCGTCACAGCTGTGGCATCCAGCCCCGTTCAGCCCGGGCTGGTACACTGGCCACGCCGGTTCGCCGGTACACAAACGTCTTCAGGGCGGGGTGCAACTCCCCACCGGCGGTAGGTGCGCAAGCACGAGCCCGCGAGCGCTCCGGCCCACGGCCGGGGGTCAGCAGATCCGGTCCAATGCCGGAGCCGACGGTCATAGTCCGGATGAAAGAAGACGGTGCCACAGGGCCTTCGCGGCCCTGCGCCCGCCTGTTTGCCTTGCGGCGTTTTTCGCTCACTTTTCGCGGAGAACGTTTCTTGTTTACTGGAATCATCGAAGGCGTCGGCCGTCTGGCCGCACGCGAATCCATCGGCGGCGATGTCCGCTTCACCTTCAATGTCGGAAACCTGCCGTTCGACAACGTGCAGATGGGCGAGAGCATTGCCATCAACGGCGTCTGCCTCACCGTCATCGCATTCGACGCCAGCAGCTTCCAAGCCGATGCCTCCACCGAAACCCTGGGCCTGACCACGCTGGGCCAGCTGGGCGAAGGGGCGGTCATCAACCTGGAGCGCGCCATACGGCCGACCGACCGCCTCGGCGGCCATCTGGTCAGCGGCCACGTCGACGGCCTTGGCCAGGTCCTGTCCATCCACGAAGACGCGCGTGCCCAGCGTTGGCGTTTCGCCGCGCCGGCCTCGCTGCGCCGCTACATCGCCAGGAAGGGCTCGATCTGCGTGGACGGCGTCAGCCTCACCGTCAACGAAGTGGACGATGAGGGTTTTGAAGTCGCCCTGATCCCCCACACGGTAGCCAACACCGCCTTCTCCGCCACCGGCGTGGGCAACGCGGTCAATCTGGAAATCGATCTGGTCGCCCGTTACGTGGAGCGGCTGATCAGCGTGCCGACCAACGGTCAGCACCCCCAGGGAGACGTCGCATGAATTTCGCCCCGATCCCGGAAATCCTGGAAGACATCCGCCAGGGCCGCATGGTGGTCATCGTCGATGACGAAGACCGCGAGAACGAAGGCGACCTGATCATGGCCGCCGAGCTGGTCAAGGCAAGTGACATCAACTTCATGGTCACCCACGGCCGCGGCCTGGTGTGCCTGCCGCTGACCCGCACCCGCGCCGCCGACCTCGGCCTGGCGCCGATGGTGCAGGCCAATACCGCGCAGTTCCAGACCAACTTCACGGTCAGTATCGAGGCCGCCGAGGGCGTCACCACCGGCATTTCGGCACATGACCGCGCGCACACCATCCGCACCGCGGTGAAGCCCAACGCCAAGCCGTCGGACCTGCACCAGCCGGGCCACATCTTCCCGCTGATCGCCCAGCCGGGCGGCGTGCTGACCCGCGCCGGCCACACCGAAGCCGGCGTTGACCTGGCCATGCTGGCCGGGCTGGAGCCGGCTGGCGTGCTGGTGGAGATCCTGAACCCGGATGGCAGCATGGCGCGCCGCCCGGAGCTGGAAGTGTTCGCCCGCGAGCACGGCCTGAAGATGGGCTCCATCGCCGACCTGATCGCCTACCGCCTGGCTACCGAAAAGACCGTTGAACGTGTCGACGAGCGCGAGATCGACACCGAATTCGGCCCGTTCAAGCTGGTGACCTACCGCGACCGCATCGCCCACGACCTGCATTTCGCTCTGGTCCGCGGCACCCCGGACGCGGACACCCCGACCCTGGTACGTGTGCAGGTGGAAAACCCGCTGGCCGACCTGCTGCACTGGCGCCGTGACGACTTTGGCGTGGCGGCCACCGATGCCCTGCGTGCGATCGATGCCGAAGGCGCGGGCGTGATGGTGGTGCTGTCGGCCCCACGCGACGGCGAAGCCCTGCTGGCCCGCCTGCGCCAGCAGCCGGCACCGGTGGTGCCGGGCAAGGACAAGGATGTGGGCCAGTGGCGCCGCAACGGTGCCGGCGCACAGATCCTGTCCGACCTGGGCCTGGGCAAGCTGCGCGTGCTGGGCACCCCGCGCCGCCAGATCGGCCTGGCCGGGTACGGCCTGGAAGTGGTGGAGACGGTCACTCTGTAATGGGTAGTGCCGACCATGCCCTACCTCGGGTGGGTGCCGACCGTTGGTCGGCACAGCCCTGGGCCTCCGCCAGCCACGGCCGGGGCCCATCCACGCTAGAATTACCCCCTTATCGAGTCCCCAAGCCGCATATGAGCCACTTCGAAGGCGATCTTCGCACTCCCGAATCGGCGCGCTTCGCCATCCTGGCCAGCCGCTGGAATGCCCGCATCACCGACACGCTGGTCGCTGGCGCCCGTCAGAGCCTGGCCGGCAACGGCATCACCGAAGCCAACATCGACGTGATCCGCGTGCCGGGTGCCTGGGAGCTGCCGCTGGTGGCCGCGCGCCTGGCCGCCGCCCACGAACACGCCGCCATCCTCACCCTGGGTTGCGTGATCCGTGGCGATACCCGTCATTACGAACACGTGGCCGACCGCTGCGCCGAAGGCCTGATGCGCGTGCAGCTGGATTTCGGCGTGCCGGTGCTGAACGGCGTGCTGGCGGTGGAACGCGTTGAAGACGCCGAGGCCCGCGCAGGCGGCAGCCACGGCAACAAGGGCGAGGAAGTCGCACTCGCCGCATTGGAAATGGTCAATCTTCTGGAGCAGCTGCCATGAACAAGAACACCCAGGGCAAGCCCTCCGGTAAACCCGTCCGTCGCGATGGCGTCGATCCGGTGCTGCGCTCGCGCGCCCGCCGTCGTGCCGTGCAGGCCATCTACGCCTGGCAGATCTCCGGCGGCAACGCACAGTCGCTGATCGCCCAGTTCGCCCACGAGCAGGCCCGCGAAATTGCCGACCTGGCCTACTTCGAGGCGCTGCTGCACGGGGTGCTCGACAACCGTCGTGACATCGACGAAGCCCTCGGCCCGTACCTGGACCGCGGCATCGAAGAAGTGGACGCGATCGAACGCGCGGTGCTGCGCCTGGCCGCCTACGAGCTGCGCTACCGCCTGGACGTGCCGTACCGCGTGGTGATCAACGAAGCCATCGAATCGGCCAAGCGTTTCGGTTCCGAACATGGCCACACCTACGTCAACGGCGTGCTGGATCGTGCCGCCGTGGAATGGCGCAAGGTCGAATCGGGTCACTGACCCGATTCCTGTAGAGCCGAGCCATGCTCGGCTCACCGTGCAGCGCACGGTTGCGTCCGGCAGTGCGGCGCGTGATCGAACTGCAGCCGAGCATGGCTCGGCTCTACATGAAAGTAGAACGCCCCATGTCCCTGGCCGAATTCGCCCTCATCGACCGCATCCGCGCCCGTACCCTCGAGCGCGACGACATCCTGCTCGGCATCGGTGACGACGCCGCGCTGCTGCAGCCGCGCGCCAACGAGCAACTGGTGGTCACCGCCGACACGCTCAACAGCGGCGTGCACTTCCCGGTGGAAACCCCGGCCTTCGACATCGGCTGGAAGACCCTGGCGGTCAACCTGTCGGACCTGGCCGCGATGGGCGCGCGCCCGGCGTGGTGCACGCTGGCACTGTCACTGCCGGAAGCGTCTGAAGACTGGATCGAGGCCTTCGCCGATGGCTTCTTCGCCCTGGCCGACCAGCACGACATCGCGCTGATCGGTGGCGACACCACGCGCGGTCCGCTGTCGCTGTCGGTGACCGCGATGGGCCAGGTCGGGCGTGGCCAGGCCCTGCGGCGCGACCGCGCACAGGCAGGCGATGACATCTGGGTGAGTGGCACGCTGGGCGATGCCGCCGGCGCGCTGCGCCTGTGGCAACAAGGTGCGTTGAGCATCGCCACCGCCACGCTGCTGGCCGACTACGAAAGCCTGCGCCTGCGCCTGCTGCGGCCGACGCCGCGCGTCACCCTCGGCCTGCGCCTGCGTGCCTTCGCGCATGCAGCGGTGGATGTCTCCGATGGCCTGCTGGCCGATCTGGGCCACATCGCCACGCGCAGCAACCTGGCCGCACACGTCGATGCCGATTCGCTGCCGATCTCGCACGCGCTGCGCGATCTGCTCGGCCGCGACGGTGCGCGTGACTGCGCATTGCGCGGTGGCGATGACTACGAGCTGTGTTTCACCGCCGCCGCCGATCAGCGCGACGCGCTGCACTACCTGGCCGAATCGCTGGACGTGCCGCTCACCCGCATCGGCCGCATTGCCGAAGGCCAGGGTGTACACGTGGATGGCGAAGCCGCCGACGGCGGCTACCAGCACTTCGCCTGAGCGAAGACGCCGGGCATGGCCCGGCGCTACCGCGCTGCTGTGGTAGATGCCAACCTTGGTTGGCGTTACTCCGTATCGACCAAGGTCGACACCTAACAAGGCGGGGCCGTGGCGAACGGGAACGCAGGGCATTGCCCGGCGCCCCCCTTAAACGTGCGGAACGGGCTTGCCAAACCGGTTATCACCCGGCGTGCTGGGCAGCAGCATGAACACCAGCACGGCCAGGCCGGCAATCGGCACGAGCCCAAGCAACAACCACCAGCCCGAACGATCGGTATCGTGCAGCCGGCGAATGGTCACCGCGATCAGTGGCAGCGCCAGCGCCAGCCAAACCACCAACATCAGCCCGGACGAAACCAGCGCCAGCGATGTGGAGTTGGTGTACCCGGCGATGAAGCCCAGCACGTTCAACGGAATGGTGAACATCATCATGAACAACTGGAACCACCAGTACTCGCTGCGGCTGGCGCGTCCACTGAACTGCGTATAGCGCTTCAGCGGAACCATCATCTTGTGCATCGGTACACTCCCTGAGAAGAAGTGCGAACTATCCGCGCCAGCGCGATAGGTCGGCCATCAGATTTGTTGTAATCGCGAACCGTGCAATACGGAACTGAGCGCTCTTCCGCAGTTCAGAACGCGCGCTGCTCAAGTCGCGTGCAACTGGACATCCACATACTCGGCCAACCCGCGGCAGGCCAGCAGCAGCCCTTCGCGCACGTCGTCGCCTACCTGCTGATCTTCATCGCCATCCACGCGCACGCGTTCGGTGGCATGCAGCAGTTCCAGTAGCAACGTCAGGCCGGCATTGGCGCGGTTGGCGCGGGCCATGGCCATGCGCTGTCCGGATGTGCGGCCCTTCTCTGGCCAGGGCTGGCCGTCGGCGGCATCCACTTGGCGGATGCGCTGCAGGCACGCCAATAACGAGG
This sequence comes from Stenotrophomonas sp. Sm10, assembly GCF_030985515.1. Lineage (NCBI taxonomy): Bacteria > Pseudomonadati > Pseudomonadota > Gammaproteobacteria > Lysobacterales > Lysobacteraceae > Stenotrophomonas > Stenotrophomonas sp. Sm10. Next base: position 81,897 of record NZ_JAPTFO010000001.1, on the reverse strand, counting down.
TGCTGGCCGGCACAGTGTTGCCGTGCGTGGCGCTCAGCGTGGTCTCCAATGCGCGCGCGACGGCTTCGGGCAGCACGTTGGCGGCCTCGCCGAGGGTGGCGAACAGGAACGGGTAGTGTGTGGCAGTCATGGCGGCTTCCTTGTGCATGTGACGAAGGAGCCACCCCGCTTAACAGCGAGGGTGGCGGACGGTGCATGGTTCCAATACCGGAGGTCGATGTAGAAGCGCCGGCGGGCACGAGGCCCCCACGCACCGCCCGCCATGTAAGCGCGGACAGAATGCCTGCCGACGCCACCCAACAAGGAAAGAGCGACGCCGGCAGGCAAGCGTAACCAACACATCAACCTAACGGGATTGGAAGCCCGTGCCACCCGTTGTCGGTGGCGGTCCATCATTTGCACGCAGCGCCAATGCTGCCAATGAGAAAAGTTGGAAAGTAGAAAAAATACGAATGTTTGCGGCGACGCGGCGAAAGCCGTCAATGCGTGCAGACCGCGACATCACCTGTAGAACCGAGCCTATGCTCGGCTTGTCACGTGCAGCCGAGCGTGTACCCGGCTCTACAAAATACGAAAACGGATCTAGCGTGGTGCTGGTCCATAAAGGTTATCGCCCTCCTGACCAGGGCGAAGCATTTGAAGCAGTACAAAGGCGGGTCCGACGGCAGGGATCATCAATGTAAGGCACATCCACCCAGATTGTCCGAGATCCCGAAATCTGCGCGCGACAAGCGCGTAGAACGGGACGAGGCTGAACACGATGTAGCCAAACCAAACGTATGCAAGCAGATCGTTCAATCGCATGCCTTCTCCCAGGGCGCCAGGCGGAAATCGGCGGGAGCTGTATGCGGCGATACCGATGATCGACAGGCTAACCATGACCTGAAGAAGAAAGAAGAACCAGAACTCGCGTCGTGATGATCGCCCTTTGAAACAGGCGAAAAGACGAAAGGGGCGTAGTGCAAGACTGATCATATTGAAGATGGATGATGGGCCGGTCGCCGAGCGTATCGACCCTGTCTTGAGCATGCGATGCAACAAGTTGCATATTGACCCGTCTTCAACGCCGTCGGGCCGATTGGTGAATCGGTCCTAGCGACGGGTGGGATCGCTTGTCGTGAGCTGGATCTTCTCTGACTTGGCAAAGGCGTCCTGGGCGTCACTCAGCTTCTGAAGATTTGTATCCATGCGCTCGATGGCGGGTTCCAAGCGAGCGAGAATCGATGTGGATTGCTCGGTGGTGTAGCCTTCTGGCAGCTCTGCCATGGTCACCATGATCGAGAACATGTCTTCGACACTCTGCAGTGATGTGAGTAGATGCTGGTGCAGATCCGCTGCCTCGGAGCGATGTGTCATGCGTTCTGCAGCGGTTCGCCTCTCAATGGCGTCCTTGTGTGCATTCTGAAGTCGAAAGCGAAACTTGGAGAGATCATCCCCGTTATCGATTGCTTCATAGAACTCTTCCGCCCATGGGCCGTCGTTCCACGTGTTCACCGTGCCGACCGTGCTGTTCCACTTCGCTACGTTTTCCTCCAGATAGCGGTCATTTGGATAAACGTAGCCGCGCGTATGCGGGCGGGCATCGCATGCCGTAAGAAGGCCAATAGATAGAAGCAGGAAGAGGCTGGTCGCGCATTTCATGTGAGGTACCAGTGGCTAGGGAAGATGGCTGAAGCCTGGCGTGGATAGATGGGCCAAGAAGTGCTGCGATGCACGACTCCGCACTCGGGGATCCAGTGGGACGCGAGTCTATGAGCGGAGACGTGCGGCGCTCAAGGTCAGAAGCGACAGTGGGTTGTTGTCGCGGTTGAATCGTGGGCATCCCCAGAGGCGGGCTATGAGTCATGGCCTCTCTCACGCGTAGGGGGGGCGCTTCAGGCGAAACGTTGACGTCATGTGATCACTGAGGAAAGTGTGGCTCCCCGTCGGCAGGAGATGGCCTGAGGGCCTTTCAATCCAAGTCCGGTGCCGAAATACAAGAACGGCGCCGGAATCATCCGGCGCCGTGCATGTTTCTACATTACCAGCGGTACGACATGCTCAGATTGGCCGTGGCTTCGCGATACCCATGGTCACCCCGCATCACGCCGAAGCCACCCCACGCACTCAGCCCGGAACGGAAGTCCACGCGCGCGCCGGCATTCAACTCGTAGCGGTTGCGCGGCACGCTGGCCTTCAGTGCTTCATCATCAAACGCCATGCCGTTGCTGGCGCCGTCGCGGTACCAGTTGGCCACCACATACGGGCTGACCGACGCACCGGCGGCACTGCGGCCTTCGCCCTGCAGGCGCAGGCCCACGCGGCCGGACAGGCCGCTGTCGCCCAGGCTGCGCACCACCGTGCCGTTGGTTTCCTCGTGGCGGTCGGTGTTGGCATCGGTGTAGACCAGCTGCAGTTCCGGCTGCAGGCTCAGCACGGTATTGCCGATCTGGCCGATGCCGAACCGGTAGCCAGCTTCCAGCGACGACTGCCAGATGTCCGAGTCGTAGCGCTCTTCGGCCAGGCCTTCGCCCTGCACGCGGTTGCGGAACTGGCCGCGCTGCACGCTGGCATCCACATACAGTGCATCGGTGCTCCAGTTGCCGTACACGCCCAGCGCACCGCCGTTGACCTTGCCGCGTGCGCTGTAGCCGGTCAGCTGCGAACGCGAAGTGGCATCGGACTTGGCCAGCGTGCCCATCACGCCCACGCGGCCCTGGCCGCTGTCGAACACACCGATGTCGGCGCCCAGCTGCAGGCGCGAGCGGTCCACGCGCAGGTCCAGCTGGTCTTCCACGGCAGACAGTTTGCTCTGCGTGCCGTCCACGCGGGCCCAGCCACGCACGCCATCAACGGCGGAGGTGTTGCCGCCCTGGCGGTCGCGCCAGCCGTGGCGCAGCATCTGGTCCATCACGAACTGGTTGGCCAGGTAGGCGCCGGCTTCCGGGCGCAGCACTGGCGTGGGGTCAACCGGATCGACCGGGTCCACCGGATCGACCGGCGTGCACTCCGGCAGTGTGGGGTCCACCACGCACGGGTCCGGCGTGCCGGCCAGCTCCGAGCGCAGGTACCAGCCGCCGTTGGTCGCGTCCTTGAACAGGAAGTACTCGTACTGCCCGCCCACCGCACGGCCCTGCAGGTCGAACCGCGCATTGGACGCACCGCCCACGCGGATCAGTTCGATGCCCTTGTCGGTCTTCGCACCGGCACCGCCAGCGTTAAGCACGCGCACGTTGGCCTGGCCGTTGGCATCGCCCTTGATGATCAGTCTGTCGGTGGCCGAGCTGTCGTCTCCCAGCTGGGTGTTGAACAGCAGGGTGCCGCCGGCGCCATCGAAGGTATCCACGGTAAGGGTGTTGAACGTGCTGCCATTACCCAGCGCGGCGGTGCCGGTGTTGCCCAACGCCAGATGGCCGACAGTGCTGTCGCCGGTCATCAGCCAGGTGCTGTCGCTGTCGATGCTGGCCGAGGTAACGTTGATGAAGCGGCCGTCGATCTGTGCCTTGTTGCGCAGGAAGACGTCGAGGCTGCCAGTGACGCTGGTGGGTTCGAAGTTCACGTTGCCGGCCAGGCGCGCGTCGTCTACGTTGAAGGTGACATCGGCTCTTGCACTCATCGCGCCGGTGGCCGTACGCACGTCGAGCAGATTTCCATTGCCGCCTGCCAGCTGTGCGCCGTTGGCTACGGTGATCTCGTAGTCCGCTTCATAGCCACCAGGCATCACCCAGACGGCGGCATGGTTGCCAGACTGCACCACGCTGTCATCAATGCGCACCGCAATGGGCCTGTTCACTCCAGAAACCGCCGACAGAAGGACACCCGCGTTGTCCGCACGGATGCTCGACCCATTGCGGATTTCCGCTTGGCCCTGCATCAGGCGCACGCCGTGGCCGTTGTTGAGGATGGGGGCACCGGAAACCTCATCCACATCGATCAGGGTATTGTCGATGTAGGCGCGTGCATCGTCAGAGGCATAGCCAAATACATTAGACAGATCCACACCCCAGCTCCCTCGATCGCCAGGTTGAATTGCCGCGCCCCAGCGCACGATGATCTGGCTGTTGCGGATGGTGGCGCTGGCGTGTTCCGTGATCGACAAGCCCGTGTTGAACACACTGGTGTTGGCCGTGAGCGTGGAGCTGCCGTCTAGGCGAACACCCACAGGTGCGGACTCAGCGGGACCCCGGTTGACCGTAGCCTGCTCCAGTTCGATGGTGGAGTCCGTGGCATCAATTTGGTAGCTCGCTGCGCCGTCGCGCAGCGTCAGCTTCGAGCCATTCCTCAGCGTCCAGGCTTCCACAGGATCACCTGCGGTCACTTCGGCCTGCTGGTTGTCCAGGTCGCCTGCAAAGGCAGCAGCCATCGGTGCGGTGGCCAGGGCCAGCAGCAGGCTGCGGGCCAGCGGTCGCAGCGACGGAGTACGGTCGGGTGAATTGCGCATGGTGAGTCCTCGGGATCGAAAGCGGATGGGACTGCGCACTGCGATGACCTGGATCCCCCGTTCAGGTTGATGGCGTATACGCCAACGTTGTGTGAAGGCGGGGTGATCCGGGCTAATTGCGACAGTGCGTGTCTGGAACGGAGCCCAGTGTTCCAGCCACGCCCGGGCGATCCCATGCAATTTGTTGCAAAGCTCGCTTGACCTCCGGCGTGCGGCGGGGGGCCGTTCAGGCAGGCTCCTCGCAGCTGCTACGAACCGCCGCACCTGTGGCGGAACGCAACGAATTCGATAGCCCCGGGGGTGTGGCGTCCCGAGCATATCCGGCACTTTTTCCGGAGCCTTGCCATGCACTTTCCGCTTCCGCGCCGCAGTACCCTCGCCCTGGCGCTGGCCACCGTACTTTCCACAACAGCGCCGGTGCTGGCGCAGCAGGTGGTTGCCGACGGCGACGAGCAGACGCCCGCTGCCGGTGATTACAGCACCACCGAGCCGGTGGACGCGGGCAGTACCGCGGGTTATGCCTTCCATGCGCTCAATGGCGGCAGCATTCTTCCCGCCGGTGAGGTCAATCTGCGCACGGAAGGCAATGGTGCGGCCGCGGCGAGGGCGCAGGGTGCGGGTAGTCTGATCCGCTTGGACGGGGGCACCATCACCACCCTGGGCAGCAGTGCTGCAGGTGTGTCGGTGGTGGACGGCGGCCGGGTCGAACTGAGCGGCACCCAGATCGAGACCCTCGGGCGGTCGTCAGTGGGCATCGCGGCGTCCCGGGCCAGCGTGTCCGCGACGGGGGTCGGCATCGTCACTCATGGCGCCGGCAGCCACGGCGTGCAGGTGAGCAATGGCGACCTTGCGCTGCGCGACAGCCATCTGCAGATCAACGGCGATGCCAATGGCATCCATATGCAGGGCAGCACCGTGACGGCTGAGAACCTGCGCATCGAACAGAACGGCGCGGGCCACGCGCTGTGGATTGCCATGGGTTCGGACGCGGTACTGCGCAACGTCCAGATCAGTGCCAGTGGCGCGGGCGCGAACGGTGCGCTGGTGGCGATGGGCAGCAAGGCGGTGTTCGAAGATCTGCGGATCGATCTGGGTCATGAGCGCTCCGGCATCGGGTTGGATGTGGGAGGCGACGTCGAAGTCCATGGCGGCGCCATCCACGCGCGCGGTGAGTACGCCAGCGCAGTCAGTTTCGCCACGGGAGGTGGAGGTACGCTGCTGCTGGACGGTGTTGATCTGTCCGGGCATTTCGGCATCAACATGACCGAAGGTTCTGAACTGACCCTGCGCAACAGCCAGCTGGTCAGTGAGAGCACCGGCATCGACATCAACCAACGTGATGGCGAGGCCAGCGTGGAAGGATCGGTCATCACCGCGCGCGATGGCATCGCCGTGCGTCTGATGAATGAAGGCAAGCTCGACATCGAGCGCTCGCAGATCACCGCCGAGGGCGACCGTTGGCAGGCGGTTGCGTTGTACGCGGGTACCACGCAGATCGGCGCCAGCCAGCTGCGCACACTGGGCCTCAATGGGCATGGGCTGTATGTGCAGGGCGGGCCTGGGCAACGGCCATTGGCTGAGGTCAGCGGCAGCGACATTCTGACCGAAGGCGATGGCGCCATCGGTGCAATTGCGCGCCTGGGTGGCACCGTGCATTTGGCCGACAGTGTAGTGCGCACCACCGGCATCAATTCACACGGTGTGCTGTCTGGCGGCACGGGCGAAATGACGCTGAGCAACACCCATGTGCGCACCGAAGGCGAGGGCGCGTGGGCGGCGGTGATCAATGACAACGGGCGGATGCGCATCGACGGTGGTTCGCTGGTGAGCGCCCAGCATGGCGGTGTATGGCTGCGCAGCAGCCGCGATGCAGGCCTGACCCTGTCCAATGGCGCGCTGGTATCGGGCGGCAACGGCATCGCGCTGGCACTGGATGCCGCAGTGGCCGGACGCTTCGATGTGGTGCTGGAGAGCGGCTCGCAGATGGAGGGCGACATTGTCATCACGCCGGAGGATGAGGACGCGGGATTGCCGCCACAGTCCGACGTGCACGTGCGGCTGGCGGATGGATCGCTCTGGCAGGGTTCGTCGGGTCTGGTGCAGACGATGGCGATCGAGAGCGGCAGCCAGTGGACACTGGCCGGTGATGCCACGGTGGGCGAGCTGCAGGTGCTCAACAGTGGCGTGGCATTGTCCGACGGCAGTGGCCGATTCAACACGCTCACCGTGGACGGCGATCTGCACAGCGAGGGCGCGACGTTCCTGTTCCAGGGCGCGCTGGCCGGCGACGACAGCGCGATGGACCGCCTGCACGTGCGCGGCGACACCTCCGGCGATGCGCTGATCGCGGTGAAGAACATCGGTGGGGTGGGTGCGCAGACAAAGGATGGCATCCAACTGATCGAGATCGACGGTGCATCACTGGCGAGCTACGCACTGAGCGGCCGCGCGGTGGGCGGATCGTACGAGTATTTCCTGTTCAAGGGGGGCGTGACGGATCCCACCGATGGCAACTGGTATCTGCGTTCGCAATGGTTCGATGTCTGCCAGGACAACCCGGCTGCGCCGGGGTGCGCGGTCGATCCGGGCCCGGATCCGATCGACCCGACGGATCCGGTGGATCCAATCAATCCGATCCTGCCGCCGCCGGTACTGCGCCCGGAAGCCGGTGCCTATCTGGCAAACCAGTCAGCAGCCATCAACATGTTTTCCCATCGTATGAACGACCGCATCGGGGCCGTATCGCTGGATGAAGGCCGTGCCGCGTGGGCGCGTGTGGGCCGGCAGCAGGCGGACTTCAGCGCGGTCGGCGGTCAGCTGTCGATCGACGGCAACACCTCGGTGCTGCAGATCGGCAGTGACCTGGTTCGCCGAGGCAATGCAGCGTTCGGCGTGATGTTGGGCACGGGGCGTGCTGACAGCAGTGCAGTGTCCGATCTGACCGGCTACAGCGCCAAGGGGCGGGTGCGTGGCAGCGCGGTGGGTGTGTACGGCACCTGGTTGCAGGCGGCTGACGGCACGCAGGGCGCGTACATGGATGCGAACCTGCAGTACGGCCGCTTCGATAACCGGGTGCAGGGCATCGGCCTGGCGCCGGAGCACTATGATTCGCGCATGGCCAGTGTGTCGCTGGAGACCGGCTACACCTTCAACGTGTGGCAGGGCAGCGCCAGCGCGCTGTACGTGCAGCCGCAACTGCAGCTGAGCCATGTCGATTTCCGCGCCGATCGCCACGTGGAGAGCAACGGCACGGTGATCGACCACGCCGATGCCGGTGGCCTGAGCGGGCGCCTGGGCGTGCGTGTGTTTGGCCATGGCACTGCAGCCGACAATGCCGTGCAGCCGTACCTGGGCGTGAACTGGCTGCGTGGCAGCGGCGCCAGCACGTTTCAGTTCAACGGTGACACGCTGGGCGCGGACGTGCCACGCAACCGTTACGAGGTGCAGGCCGGTGCCGAGCTGAAGCTGGGCCAGCGCTGGGGTGCGTGGGGTGGCCTGTCCGTGCAGCGCGGCGACCACGGTTACCGCAACGTGGGCGGCCAGCTGGGCCTGCGCAAGGCCTGGTAAGCGGGCGTGCAGCGGGGTCGGATCCCATTGCCTGGGCAATGGGCTCTGACCCCGCTGCTGCTGTAGAGCCGAGCCCATGCTCGGCTCAACGCGATGTGGACGAAGGGCAGCCGAGCAGGGCTCGGCCCTGCAGTGGCCCACAGGCTGCATCGAACCTAAACACACACCCGCCCTGTCGCGATCGTCCATTGAATGATTGCGCAAACGGTGGCGATGCTGCCGGATCGCTCGCTGCCGGTCACCCGCATGTCCCCTCCCGAACGTTCCCACAATGCGGCCATTGACGGCCTGCGTGCATTGGCGGTGCTGGCCGTTGTCCTGTTCCACACCAACGCCACATGGCTGCCCGGCGGCTTCACCGGCGTGGACCTGTTCTTCGTGGTGTCCGGCTTCGTGATCAGCCAGTCGTTGGCGTCGCGCACCAACGCATCACTCGGCGCACTGCTGCTCGACTTCTACCGTCGACGCGTGCTGCGCCTGTTGCCGGCGCTGCTGGTAATGCTGATGACCACCTTCGTGCTGTCGGCGCTGTTCATTCCCCGCGCGTGGCGCAACGAGCAGTTCGACCAGACCGGCTGGGCCGCGCTGGTCGGCTTCAGCAACATCGTGCTGGCTGGGCAGCAGGACGACTATTTCTCACCCGGCGCCGAACTCAACCCGTTCCTGCACACGTGGACGCTGGGTGTGGAGGAGCAGTTCTACCTGGTCTTCCCGCTGCTGTTCTTCGTCTGGCTGCGCGGACGTGAGCGCTGGCCGTGGTCGCGTTGGCTGTTGCCGGTGCTCACCGCGCTGTCGCTGGCGTGGGCAGGTTGGCAGGCGCAATCGGCACCAGCGGCAGCGTTCTATCTGCTGCCTGCGCGGTTCTGGGAGCTGGCCGCAGGCGCGCTGCTGTACCAGTGGATGCGCATGCGCACGCCGGGCCAGAACGCTGACATGGTCGCAGTGGTCGGTCTGGCGCTGCTGGCCGCAGGTGCGCTGATCGCCCCGCAGCTGGCGATGCCGGTGCCGGGTGTGCTGGCGACCGTGGCCGGTACCCTGCTGCTGTTGGCGAGCGTGTCGACAGCGGGGTCATCGCGCATCGCCCGCGCGCTGGGCTGCGCACCGCTCGCCTACCTGGGGCGCTTGTCCTATTCGCTGTACCTGTGGCATTGGCCGTTGCTGGTGCTGCTGCGCTGGACCTACGGCCTGCACGGTGCTGCGCTGTGGCTGTATCCGGTACTGCTGCTGGCGGTGTCGGCCGCGTCCTACCACTTCGTCGAACGCCCATTGCGCCGTGCAGCGCCCGTGCTGCGGCTGGCACCGGCCAAGGTGCTGGCGATGGCGTTGCCGGTGGTGGCGCTGTGTGGCGCGGGTGCCTGGGCCACCGTGGAGTACCACGAGCAGGTCTCGCTGAGCGTTACCCGTGACGGCTATGCATGGCAGGCGCGGCGCTACCCGGCATGGCGTCCGCTGGAGCCGGTGAGCGCGCCGGCGCTCGAAGGGCGGCGGCTGTTCGTGGTGGGGGATTCGCACGCGGCGGCGTATCGCACCATGACCAGCATGGTCGCGCGCCAGACCGGCATGGAGGTGCGCCAGCAGGATCGCGGCGGCTGCAGCTTCGTCAACCTGCTGCGGGCCAGCCCGTACGACTGCCAAGGCTTCATTGAGGACGCGTTGTCGACCATCGAGCGCGAGGCGCGCCCGGGTGACATCGTGGTGCTGGCGGCCTTGCGCATGCCGGAGCTGCGCGGATTCGACTGGCAGCGGCAGGATGCACAGGAAATCTATCGTCAACTGCTTGCCGAGCGCACCCCGACCAATGCGCAGGCCGCGCGTGATGAGGCTGATCGTGTTCTTGGACGTCTGCAGAAGCTGGGCGTGCATGTGGTTTTGGATGCGCCGCTGCCGTTGTTCAAGGCCGGTGCGTACCGCTGTTCGGACTGGTTCAACCGCCGCAACCCGGCTTGTGCCGGGGGCCTGAGCATGCCGCGCGCTGATCTGGAGAGGCTGCGAGCGCCGCAGATGGCGTTGCTGTCCGAACTGGCAGCGCGCTATCCATCGCTGACGGTGTGGGATCCACTGCCGCTGCTGTGTGGGCCGCAGACCTGTTCGGCCGTGGAAGAGGGCGGACCGTTGTTCTTCGACAACGATCATCTGAGTGGGCATGGCAACCGCGTGCTGCTGCCCAGCTTCCGGCAGACCCTGAGCGATATCGCGAACGACAAGCCTTTGTAGAGCCGAGCCCACGCTCGGCTGCTCTTCGTTCCGCAGGCGGGAAGTCCGCGCTGCGCGCGGTGAGCCGAGCATGGCTCGGCTCTACAGGAGTGCGCGCGATCTATGCCGGCGGCAGCACCTTGCCCGGGTTGAGGATGCCATCCGGGTCCAGCGCGGCCTTGATCGCACGCATCGTCACCAAGGTAGCCGGGGTGAGGGCCTGCGCCATGAAATCGCGCTTGGCCAGGCCGATGCCGTGCTCGCCCGACAGCGTGCCGCCCAGTGCCAGGGTCAGCTCGAAGATCTTCGGCAGCGCGGCATGCGCGCGCGCGTTTTCGTCGGCATCCTCCGGATGGTAGAGGATGTTGACGTGCAGGTTGCCGTTGCCGGCATGGCCGAAGGTGACGATGGTGAGTCTGTAGTCACGCGCCAATGCCTGCACGCCAGCCACAAGCTCTGGAATGCGCGACACCGGCACCACCACGTCTTCATTGATCTTGCCCGGCGCGACGCTGCGCAGTGCCGGCGACAAGGCCTTGCGTGCGGCCCACAGCTGGTCGCGTGCGCGCCCTTCCATCGCCACGTCCAGTTCGATCATGCCGTCGCCTTCAGCGGCGCTGGCCAGCGCCTGCAGCAGATAGGGCAGGGTGTCGTAGTCACCATCGGCTTCCACCAGCAGCATCGCGCCAGCGTCGGGTACTTCCGCACCGTTGAGACGTAGCAGCTCAAGGCTGCGGGCATCCATGAATTCCAGGCGCGTGGGTACCACCGGCTGCGACATCAGCCGTGATACGGCGGCCGCGGCCGCATCGGCATCGCGGTACAGCACACGCAGGCCGGCCTGGCTGACCGGCAGCGGGGTGAGCTTGAGGGTGGCTTCCACGATCAGTGCCAGCGTGCCTTCGCTGCCGACCAGCAGGTGGGTGAGGTCGTAGCCGGTGGAATCCTTGGTGTAGGCACCACCGCAGCGGATCACCTCACCGGTGCCGGTCACCGCCACCAGGCCGAGTACGTTGTCGCGGCTAGTGCCGTACTTCACCGCGCGTGGGCCACCGGCGTTGCAGGCCAGGTTGCCGCCCACACTGCAGATCTCCGCGCTGGACGGGTCCGGCGCCCAGAACAGGCCATGCGGGGCCAGCGCCTGCTGCAGGGTTCCATTGAGCACGCCCGGCTGCACCACCGCGCAGCGATCACCGGCGAGGATCTCCACGATGCGGTCCATGCGGGTGAACGACAGCACGATGCTGCCCGGCAACGGCACGGCCGCGCCGGTGGTGCCGGTGCCCGCGCCGCGCGCGACCAGTGCCACGCCATGCGCACGGCAGGCACGCACCAGCGCCTGCACCTGTTCGATGCTGGCGGGCAGCGCGACGGCGGCAGGGCGCTGGTGGCGCCACGAGTTGTCCTGTGCGTTCGCCTCCAGCGCGTTGTCATCCATGCGCCAGCCATCGGCACCCAGCAGGGCGGACAGTTCGGCAACCAACGCGGCGGGCAGGACAGTACTCATGATGGATCTCGCGGGACAGCAGGGGCGGGTTGGATCAGTTTCCAGGCAACAACGGCGCCGGCCAGCGGCAGCCAGACCCAGCGCAGTTCAGAGAGCAGGGTGGCGATGCCGCGCGCGCTGAAGAACTGTGGCGCGAACGGTGACACGCGGATCGGTCGCCACGGTGCGAAGAAGCGTTGTTCGCTCCACGGCCAGGCGAGGGCAACGCCGAGGCCACCGGAGGTCATCGCATCCAGCAGTGGATGGCTGGCGGCGCAGACGAAGACGAATGCAGCGGCTTGTACGGTAGATGCCAACCTTGGTTGGCACAGAAGCGCCGACCAAGGTCGGCGACTACCGGAGCTGTGCTGCGCCGACCATGGTCGGTCGCTACCAAAGAACGCCAACACCGCGGCCAATGCAGCCAGCACGCCGGCAAACAGCAGTGAATGACTGGCGCCACGATGGCCGAACGCATCGGCGTAGGGAATGTGCAGCGCGAAGGCCAGTACATCGGCATCGGGCAGCATGGCGGCGATCACGCCGGCCGCAAGCAGGCGCGGCGGGATGCGGCCACGATCAGCGGCGCACCACAGCGCCAACGGCACAGCGGCATGGGTGATGATCGAAGGCATCAGTCACGCACCATGGTCGTGCCGGCCAGGCTGCGCGCTGGTAGGTGCCAACCTTGGTTGGCACAGAAGCGCCGACCAAGGTCGGCCTCTACCAAAGCGGACGGTAGCCATCAGCAATCATCCAACCGGAACGCATCGCGCAGCCACTGCAACTGCGGCGGCTCGCCCGTAGCTTCCACCACATCAAAGCGGCACGGCGCATCGGCCAGCGCGGGATTGTCCTGCAGGTACAACAATGCGGCATGTGCCAGGCGCCGACACTTGCGCACATCCACCGAGGCCGCGCCGCCACCGAAATCGGATCGCGCGCGATAGCGCACTTCCACGAACACTACGGTGCCGGCATCGTCCATCACCAGGTCCAGTTCACCGCCGCGATAACGCACGTTGCGCGCACGCGGCCGCAGTCCGGCCCGTTGCAGATGCTGCTCGGCGGCGGCTTCCACCGCCGAGCCACGTTGGCTGCGCTCAGCGACCACCGACGATCGGCATCGGCCGGCCGCCATTGAAGGTCGACCAGGCCGGCTGGCGCAGGATGTTGCCATTGCTGTCCAGGAACAGGGTGCCGGTGGCACCGTCCAGGCCGCCTTCGTTGGACAGCTTGTCCAGGTAGGCGGTGATCTTCCAGGCATCGGCGCCGAAGGCGAACAGGCGGCCGGCCGCACCGCGTGCGCTGGGCAGGGTGCTGGCGACCTGGCTGGCCGAGGGCAGGCCGGACACGCTGCGCACGTTCCAGGCTTCGTTCGGGTAGACGATGCCGTCCAGCGCCACGTCTTCTTCCACCTTGCCGCTGCCGACGGTCAGCTGCGAGGTGCCAACGCGGGTGGCGCCACCGGCACCGGCCAGCGCCAGCTGCGGCGCCAGCAGGCGGGCCTGCGGCGCGCGCACGGCGAGGAACACGGCATCGACCTGGCCGGCATTGCGCACCTGCGCACCGACATCGCCAACCGCGTCGCTGACGCCGACGGTGGCCACCACCTGGCCACCGCGCTGCGCGAAGCGCTGGGCGAAGGCGGCGGCGGCACGGCGGCCGGTATCGTCGGCGCTGTTGATCACCAACGCCTTGCCGCGCTCGCGGCCGCGCAGATATTCGGCAGCGACGATGCCGTCGTCTTCCGGTGCCAGCGAGAAGCCGGCGCTGCCGGCCGGCGGCGCGTCCTTGCCACGGTTCAGGGCCAGCACCGGCACCTGCAGCTGCTGGCGGCCGTACACGGCGTCCACTTCGTCGCGGCCCAGCGGACCGACTACGAAGTCGGCACCGGAGGCGACGGCCTTGTCATAGGCGGCCAGGGCGCCGGCCGGGGTGCCGGCGGTGTCGAAGAAGTTGATGTCCGGGCGGCGGCGGCTTTCACCGTAGTAGGCGCTCAACAGGCCATCGCGCACCGGCTGTGCGGCAGTGGCCAGGCGGCCGCTGAGCGGCAGCAGCACGGCCAGCTTGGCCGGCGGGCGGTAACCGTCGCTCATCGCCGGCGGGCGCTTGCTGGTGTCGAACTGGGCGGCGCCATCGCGGTCGAACGGGCGCGGCAGCGGCAGGCCGCGCGCGATCAGTGCGCGGCCGGCGAAGTTGTACAGCGGGTCGTTGGCCGGCAGGGCAGCGGCACGGCTGCGCAGGGTGGCATCGTCAAGCGTACCGAGCAGACCGGCGATGGCGGCCTGGTTCTCGCTGCGCGCGCTGCCGGTCAGGCTGGCGTGGGCGCGGGCGCGCTCGGTGGCGGCACCGAAGGCATCGCCGGTGCCCTGCAGCGCGTTGGCGCGGGCTACGTGCCAGCGCGTGCGCAGCGCGGGGAAGACGTTGTCGCCCTGTTCCTTCAGCAGGGCCAGGGCCTGCGTCGGCTGCTTGTCGGCCAGTGCCAGCTCGGCGCCGGTCAGCTGGTAGCGCTGCAGGCTGGCGCCGGACAGCTGGCGGGCGGTGAGCTGGCCAAGCAGGCTGCGCGCGCGGGCACTGTCGCCGGCCAGGTGCCAGGCCCAGGCGGCATCGGCCAGGGCGTTGCTGCGGGCGCCACCTTTCAGGGTTGCGGCCAGCGCTTCCAGCTGCAGGGCGGCGTCGCGCGGTTTGCCTTGTTCGATCAGCGCCAGCGCCTGGCTCTGGGCCGGCGATTCGGGCGCGCTGGTCAGGCTGGTGGTGGCACAGCCGGCCAGCAGCATCAGCGATAACGACAGGGCGGAGATCCGTGCGGCGGGCTTGTTCATGATCGGGTCCATGCGATGAGGGCAGCGGCCTTGGCCGGGTACACGCTACGATTCTACCCTTGCCCCGTGAGTACCGCTGAAATGAGTGTGCCAACCCTGTACGTCGTCGCCACCCCGATCGGCAACCTGGCCGATCTGAGCCCGCGCGCGCAGGAGGTGCTGCGTTCGGTGGCGGCCATCTGTGCCGAAGACACCCGCCGCAGCGGCCAGCTGCTGTCCCATTTCGGCATCCAGCAACCGCTGGTGGCCCTGCACGAACACAATGAAGAGGCCCTGGCGCAGCGCCTGGTTTCGCGATTGCAGGCCGGCGAGTCGCTGGCGCTGGTCAGCGATGCCGGTACCCCGCTGGTCAGTGACCCCGGTTTCCGCCTGGTGCGTGCCGCGCGCGCGGCGGGTATCAAGGTCAGCCCGGTGCCCGGTGCCTGCGCCGCCATCGCCGCGCTGAGCGTGGCCGGCCTGCCCAGCGACCGTTTCAGCTTCGAGGGTTTCCTGCCGGCCAAGGCCAGCGGCCGCCGCGACCGCCTGCAGGCGCTGGCCGGCGAAGTGCGCACGATGGTGTTCTACGAATCCTCGCACCGTATCGCCGAGTCGCTGGCCGACATGGCGGCGATCTTCGGCGGCGAGCGCCCGGCGGTGCTGGCCCGCGAGCTGACCAAGCTGTTCGAGACCGTGCTCGACGGTGACCTGGCCGGCCTGTTGGCGAAGGTGGAAGCTGACGAGAACCAGCGCAAGGGCGAGTTCGTGGTGATGGTGCAGGGCGCCGGCGACGATGAGGAAGCGCTGCTGGCGCATGGCCGCCGCGTCTACGCCAAGCTGAGCGAGCATCTGCCGCCGTCGACCGCCGCGAAGCTGGCCGCGGAACTGACCGGTGCGCCGCGCAAGGCGTTGTACGGCAGTTGATCGATCGTGCGGACCAAGGTCCGCACCCACCAGAGCGGAATCCGCACCCACCAGGGCAGCGGCATCGGTAGATCCACGCCACGCGTGGATGGATGAACCGGACGCCGCGATCGGCACGGCAGGAAAGGCGTGCGTACGCTAGAATGCGCGCTGGCGGAGTCGGCCAGACAGTCGCGTCATCCCTTCGGGGGTGCCGAGGAAAGTCCGGGCTCCATAGGGCAAGGTGCCAGGTAACGCCTGGGCGGCGCAAGCCGACGGAAAGTGCAACAGAAAGATACCGCCTACGTCTTCTTCGGAAGGCCGGTAAGGGTGAAATGGTGCGGTAAGAGCGCACCGCGAGTCTGGCAACAGACCGGCACGGCAAACCCCACCTGGAGCAAGACCAAATAGGGATCCTTTGGCGCGGCCCGCGTTGGATCCGGGTAGGTTGCTTGAGCGTTGCGGTGACGTAACGCCTAGAGGAATGACTGTCCACGACAGAACCCGGCTTATCGGCCGGCTCCGCCTCTTTCTTCTTCCATGCATGGCGTGGATCTACCGTGATTGCGGGGTCGGATCCCTTTCCGGAGGAAAGGGATCCGACCCCATGCCTTGCTCAGCCCGGCGTACGGTACTGTCCGGCGGAAATGAACTGCGAGAAGCGCTCGCACCACACCACTACGGTGGTGTAATCGTCCACGTTGACGCTTTCAGGCACGTCCACCAGGAAACGGTTGAAGGTCTTCACCTCGCCGATGCGCTGGGCCTGCGCCTTGACCTTCAGGAAGTCGGCCTTGTTGTCGACGAAGTCGCGGACCAGGTACACCTTGTAGTCAGGGCCCGGGCCCATCTTGCCGTCAAAAGCGACCTGACCCGAGCTGACGCTGATCTTGCCTTCCGCCCAATGCACTGCATCGCTGCCCTTGAGGTCTCGGCGAAACGTGGTGCGGTAGGGGGCCTCATCCATGGCGGCCTGCACCTGCGCGACTGGTGGATCATCGGGGGCGATCAGGATCGGCAGGAAGTAGACGCCCAGGCCGAAGCCCAGGCCGAGGGCGAGCAGGTGGGTGGCGAGCAGGATGAGGATGCGGCGCATGGGGCCTCCTTGGGGTTGCGGTCGATCGCGCGGCGGGGTGCCGGGCGCGACCACCCTGGGAGGTCAGGGCCGACATTTATAGACACAGTGCCGAATGCGAAAAGGGCACAGTGGGCGGGCTGCGATACCGAGCCCCTGTGGCACGGGCGGATCGCGGTCGCGGCTGGAAGCTGAATGACGTTTCAGGCCCGCTGCGATGACGGCTGCCGTCGCGTGGATCGCGACAGCGCGCTGTGGGTAGTGCCGGCCGCTGGCCGGCAGCTTCATGGCGAATCCGAGCATCCAAAGGTTGCCGGCCAGCGGCCGGCACTACCCCGCTGGCAAGAGAATCCGCCCAGTGGCCGGGACGGCCGGGTCAGAAAATGACGTGGCTTTGTCCGCTCGGTGCACCCTGCGGGCCGAAACGGCGTTCGTGGATCTCGCCGTGGCCGTCGGCGTCGATCAGCAGCACCGTGCTGGCGCGGGTGCCATAGTCGTCGCCGCGGATGAAGGCCGGGCTCAGCCAGCGCTCGCGTTCCAGCCCGATGCCGGTGTCGGGCAGGTCGCTGTCGGCGGGGCGATGTTCGTCCGCCAGGGCGGCCCAGAGCGGGGTCAGGTCCTCATCGCCGGCCTCGAACCAGGCTTCAAGCGCAGCCATCAGCCGCCGGGTCTTCGGCCAGGGCGCGTCCAGCGCGCCGTTGGACATGCCATGCACGCCCGGGCCCAGGCGCTGGCGCTCGGCAGGGTGGTTGCCCAGGAACTCCAGGCTGTTGCTATCGGCCAGCAACAGGTTGAAGGGCGCATACGCGCCCGCAACGGTCGCCAGCCGGTCGATATGCACGGCGGCCGGGTCGCGGCCGCGCAGGAAGTCGGCCACCAGCGCGCCCCGGGAAGGACCGGTCTGGGCGGCCAGCGGATCACGGACATTGGTGACCACGGCCATGCGTCCGCCCGCACCGACGCCGGCCCAGCCGCCGCCGGAGCGCAGGTCGCGCCCCCCGATGACGGAGGTCTCATCTTGCCAGGGGGCCAGCGCCGCTGTCGGGCGGGCGTGGAACTCATCACGGTTGCCGGTCATTACCAGCCGCCAGCGCGGGTGGTGCATCCAGCCAAGAGCGAGCAGGCACATGGCCTCATTGTGCACGGTTTGCGCAGTCTGGCGCCGCTTCCTGCCCGTCCCGGATGAATGCGCGAGCGATGTTTCACGCTCTGTCCACACCCCTGAACTTCCGTTCAATCTCAAAAATTGAGACGGATCAGCAACTTGTGGATAAGCCTTGAACAATTCTCTAAAGGTTGTTGCAAGCCATTGATGCGGCTGGCGATTTCCCCGCTGAAAAGTTGTTGACAACCCTTCGCCCGCTGCTAAGGTGGGCATCAGAGGGAAATCCGGGTGTTTTGTGGGTTTTCGTGGTTCAATGTTTCACCGGGCGAAGGATAGGTGCACGCGTCGTGTTCCAGGGCGAGACGGCCATCACAGTTGACGATAAAGGGCGCATGGCGGTTCCCACCGCTTACCGCGACCTCGTCGCGCGCGCCAGCAACAACCGTCTCGTGCTGACCTACAACCCGTTCGAAGCCGGCTGCCTGTGGCTGTATGCAGAGTCGGAATGGGAGCGGGTCCGCGACGACGTCATGTCCAAGCCCAACACCCAGCGCGTCGTGCGCCTGTTGCAGCAGAAGCTGGTCGGCTCGGCCGCCCATCTGGAACTGGACGGCAACGGTCGCATCAGCATCCCCGCCAGCCACCGCGGTGCGGTGGGCATTGAAAAGAAGGCGGTATTGCTCGGTATGGGCGACAAGTTCGAATTGTGGAGCGAGCAGGCGCATCGGGCCCTGATCCAGCAGACGTTGTCTGACGAGGATCTGGGTGATGGGTTGCTCGACCTGAAGTTGTGAGCCGGGGTGCCCGGATGCGCCCAGAAGCGCAGACCGGTCACCTTCCGGTGTCGCAGTCGCCGGCGGTGCACCTGCCGGTCCTGTACACCCAGGTCCTTGAAGGCCTGAGGGTGATCGAAAACGGACGTTATCTGGATGGCACGTTCGGTCGTGGCGGTCATGCACGTGGCGTGCTCACCCAGCTCGGTCCCGAGGGGCGCCTGCTGGTCATGGACAAGGATCCGGAAGCCATCGCCGTTGCCGAGCGCGATTTCGCGCCGGACCCGCGCGTGTCCATCTTCCGTGGCAGCTTCGCCCAGCTGCTGCAGTGGGATGCGACGGCCGAAGGCCTGGACGGCGTGCTGTTCGACCTC
The DNA here is from genome assembly GCF_030985515.1 of Stenotrophomonas sp. Sm10. Lineage (NCBI taxonomy): Bacteria > Pseudomonadati > Pseudomonadota > Gammaproteobacteria > Lysobacterales > Lysobacteraceae > Stenotrophomonas > Stenotrophomonas sp. Sm10. Next base: position 63,200 of record NZ_JAPTFO010000001.1, on the reverse strand, counting down.
GGCGTGTCGTCGCCGCAGCTGGACGTGGCCGAACGTGGCTTCAGCTTCGGCAAGGACGGCCCGCTGGACATGCGCATGGATCCGGACAGTGGTGAAAGCGCCGCGCAGTGGATCAACCGCGTGGAAGAGCGCGAGATCGCCGATGTGCTGTGGACCTACGGCGAAGAGCGCCAGAGCCGCCGCATCGCCCGTGCCATCGTGGCCCGCCGTGAGAAGCAGCCCTTCTCCCGCACCGCCGAACTGGCCGAGCTGATCGCCTCGGTGATGCCGCGTGGGAAAGACAAGATCCACCCGGCCACGCGCAGCTTCCAGGCCATCCGCATCCACATCAACCGCGAGCTGGCCGATCTGGAGGCCGGGTTGGATGCCGCCGTGGAACGGCTCAAGCCCGGTGGCCGCCTGGCGGTGATCAGCTTCCATTCGCTGGAAGACCGCATCGTCAAGCAGTACATGAACCGCCTGGCCAAGGCGCCGCCGGCCAACCGCCGCCTGCCCGAGGCGGTCGCGTTCGTGCCGACGCTGGACCTGATCGGCGGTGCCATCAAGGCCACCGACGAAGAGCTGGCCGCCAACCCGCGTGCCCGCAGCGCCGTGCTGCGCGTGGCGCAGAAGCGGGAGGCCGACGCATGAGCCGGTTGCTGCTGATCATCCTGCTGGCTTCCACCGTGGCCTCGGCGATCGGCGTCGTGTTCGTGCGTCATCGTCACCGGCAGACGTTCATCGAACTGTCGCGCGCCGAGCGCAAGCGCGATGACATCAACCTGGAGTTCGGTCGCCTGCAGCTGGAACAGGCCACCCTGGCCGAAGCCAACCGTGTCGATCGCATCGCCCGCGAGAAGCTCGGCATGAAGTTCCCCGAGGCCGCCGACATCGTGGTGGTGCGGCCATGAGCAAGACCGGCCGCAACCGCCCGCGCAACGCCTTCAACCTGCGCCAGCGCCTGCGCTGGGTCGCGCTGGCGCTCGGCCTGTGCTCGGTGTCGCTGGTCGGTCGTGCCGCCTACGTGCAGATCATCAACAGCGACTTCTACCAGCGCCAGGGCGAGGCCCGTTACCTGCGCGAGCTGCCGATCAAGACCTCGCGCGGCATGATCACCGACCGCAACGGCGAGCCGCTGGCGGTGTCCACCCCGGTCGCCTCGATCTGGGTCAATCCGCAGGACCTGCTGCGTTCGCCCGAGCGCATTCCGGAGCTGGCCCAGGCGGTCGGCATGTCTGTGGATGAGCTGAGCAGCCGCCTGTCGCAGAAGTCGGACAAGGAATTCATGTACCTGCGTCGCCGGATCAATCCGGACGAGGCAGAAAAGGTGGTCGCGCTGAAGATTCCGGGCGTGGCCGCGCAGCGCGAGTTCCGCCGCTTCTACCCGCAGGGTGAGGCGATGGCGCACGTGCTGGGCTTCACCAACATCGACGACCGCGGCCAGGAAGGCCTGGAGTTGGCGTTCGACGAATGGCTGCGCGGCAAGGCCGGTGCCAAGCGGGTGATCCGCAACCGCAAGGGCGAGACCGTCGAAAGCGATCTGCTGCGCGCCGCCGAACCGGGCAAGGACCTGACGCTCAGCATCGACCGCCGCATCCAGTACCTGGCGTTCAAGGAACTGCGCAACGCGCTGGTGGCCAACAAAGCGGCCGGCGGTTCGATGGTGATCATGGACGTGAACACCGGCGAGATCCTGGCCATGGTCAACCTGCCCACCTACAACCCGAATTCGCTGACCGGCGCGCTGCCCGATGCGCGCCGCAACCGTGCGGTGACCGACCTGGTCGAGCCGGGTTCGACGATGAAGCCGTTGACGATTGCCACGGCGCTGCAGGCTGGTGCGGTGACCAAGGACACCATCATCGATACCAACCCGGGTTACATGCAGGTGGCCCGCTTCACCATCCGCGACGTGCCGCGCAACAACGGCGTGCTGAACGTAACCGGCGTGATCACCCGCAGTTCCAACATCGGCGCGGCCAAGGTCGCGGCAAAGATGCCGGACCAGGTGTTCTATGACGGCGTGCGCCGTTTCGGCTACGGCTCGGTGCCGCACAGCGGGTTCCCGGGTGAATCCGGTGGCGTGGTGCGGCGCCCGGCCAACTGGGACGGTGCCACCAAGACCACCATGTCCTACGGCTACGGCCTGAACGTGACACCGCTGCAGATCGCCACCGCCTACTCGGCGCTGGCCAATGGCGGCAAGTTGATCGCGCCGACCTTCGTCAAGGGCCAGCGCAACGAAGCGCATCAGATCATCGACGAGAGCGTCGCCAGGCAGGTGGTGGCGATGATGGAAACGGTGGTCACCCAGGGCGGCGCCAAGCAGGCAGCGGTGCTGGGTTACCGCGTAGCCGGCAAGACCGGTACCGCGCGCAAGACCGGCCCGGGTGGTTACGAGCGTGGCCATTACAACGCGCTGTTTGCCGGTGTGGTGCCGGCCACCAACCCGCGCTTCGCCACCGTCATCGTCATCAACGATCCGCAGGCCGGCAAGTTCTACGGCGGCCTGGTGTCGGCGCCGGTCTATCACAACGTGATGGAAGGCACACTGCGCCTGATGGACGTGCCGCTGGATGACCTGCAGTCGTGGCTGGCCGCACAGCAGTCCGGCAAGGTCGGCCACTCGGCCTCGATCCTGCCCGCGCCGCCGGCCGAGACCGCGCTGCCGGTGGATGCCGCCGCTGAATTCGATGCTGCGCTGCCGAGCGCGCACGCCCAGACGCCCCCCGTTACGGGAGGCACGCAATGAGTCCTTCGATGTTGCTTTCGCAGTTGCTTCCGGACGTGGCCCTGGCGGGCCATGATCCCGTTCTGACCGGGCTGGCGCTGGACAGCCGCGCCGTGCGTCCCGGCAATGCCTTCGTCGCCATCGCCGGTTTCGGCGCGCATGGCCTGAACTTTGTCGAGCAGGCCCGCGCGGCCGGTGCCAGCGCCATCCTGTTCGAGCCCCCGGCACCGGCCGAACTGCCGGCGCCAGCCGATGCGATCGCCGTGCCGGGCCTGCGCGCACGCATGGGTGCGATGGCCGACCAGTTCCATGGCGCGCCGTCGCGGGCGATGGCGATGGTGGGCGTGACCGGCACCAACGGCAAGACTTCCACCGTGCAGCTGCTGGCCCAGGCCTGGCACCTGCTCGGAACGCCCAGTGGCAGTATCGGCACGTTGGGCGCCGGACTTTATGGTGCGGTCGAGCCGACCGGTTTCACCACGCCGCTGGTGCTGCAGATGCATGCGCTGCTGGCACAGCTGCGCGACGCCGGTGCGCGCGCGGTGGCGATGGAGGTCAGCTCGCACGCACTGGACCAGGGCCGCGTCGATGCCGTGCACTACGACGTGGCGGTGTTCACCAACCTCACCCGCGATCACCTGGATTACCACGGCGACATGGCCAGCTACGGCGCGGCCAAGGCGCGGCTGTTCCATCGCCCGGGCCTGAAGGCAGCGGTGATCAATCTGGACGACGCCTTCGGTCGCCAGCTGTTCGCCGTCCTGCCGGTGGGCGTGCAGCCGATCGGCCTGAGTTCGCGTGGTGCCAGCGATGCCAGCGTGCGCGCCGAAGCGTTGCAGCTAGATGGTCGTGGCATTGCGTTTGAACTGGTCATCGACGGCCAGCGCGCGGCCGTGCATTCGCCGCTGCTGGGCCGCTTCAATGTGGACAACCTGCTGGCGGTGGCCGGTACCCTGCATGCGCAGGGCCAGCCGCTGCCGCGCATCGCCGAGGTGCTGTCGGCGCTGCAGCCGATCCGCGGCCGCATGAACCGCCTCGGCGGCGAGAATGGCCTGCCGACCGTGGTGGTCGACTATGCACATACCCCGGACGCGCTGGAACAAGCGCTGGGCAGCCTGCATGGTCACTTGCAGGGTACGCTGTTCTGCGTGTTCGGCTGCGGCGGCGAGCGTGACACCGGCAAGCGTCCGCAGATGGCCGCGATCGCCGAGCGCCTGGCCAACCAGGTCATCGTCACCGACGACAACCCGCGTGGCGAAGACGGTGACGTGATCGTCGCCGACATCCTGGCCGGCTTCCAGAATGCCGATGCCGTGACCGTGCAGCGCAGTCGCGCGCGTGCGATCGGCCTGGCGGTGAAGCGTGCCGGTGCCGGCGACATCATCCTGATTGCTGGCAAGGGCCACGAGCCGTACCAGGAAGTGAACGGTGTGCGCCATGACTTCGACGACACCGAGGTGGCTGCCGCTGCACTGGCGGCCAAGGCCGGTGTACTAGAGGCGCAGGCCGGGGAGGGTGCCGCGTGAAGCGCACTCTGCTTTCGCTGATCGCCCACTGGGCCGGCGGTGAGATCCACGGCGACGACGTGGCCATCGACGCGGTCAGCAATGACACCCGCAGCCTCGGTCCGGGCAGCCTGTATGTGGCGCTGCGCGGCGAGCGCTTCGACGGCCATGACTTTGCCGCCGACGCACAGGTGCGCGGTGCCAGCGCGCTGCTGGTCGAGCGCCTGCTGCCGGTCGAGCTGCCGCAGGTGCTGGTGGCCGACAGCGAGCTTGCACTGGCGAAGATCGCCACCGGCATGCAGCGTGACCGGGACACCGAGGTGTTCGCGATCACCGGCAGCAACGGCAAGACCAGCGTGAAGAGCCTGCTGCTGTCGATCCTTCAGCAGGTGGCCCAGCACGCCCACAAGGTGGTCTACGCCAACCCGGGCAACCGCAACAACGAGATCGGCCTGCCGCTGGCGGTGATCGATGCGCCGGAAGATGCCGACTACGCCGTCTACGAGATGGGCGCCGGCAAGCCGGGTGATATCGCCTACCTGACCGAAATCGCCCGCCCGCGCTATGCCCTGGTCAACAACATCGCCCCGGCACACCTGGAACGCATGGGCAGCCTGCTTGGCGTGGCGGTGACCAAGGGCGCAATCTATGCCGCACTGCCGGCCGATGGCGTGGCGGTGATCAACGCCGACGATGCCTACGGCCGCTGGTTCGAACAGCATTTCGTCGGTACCCCGGCACGCTGCCGCGTGCTGCGCTACGGCCTGGAACATACTGCTGATGTGACCGCGCGCGACATCCGCGCAGGTGCGCAGGGCAGCCAGTTCACCCTGGTCTCGCCGGCCGGCCAGGCTCGCGTGGTGCTCGGCCTGCCGGGTCGCCACAACGTCAGCAATGCGCTGGCTGCCGCCAGCCTGGCGCTGTCCGCCGGTGTCGATCTGTCGCTGATCGCGGCTGGCCTGGCCGAGGCGCAGCCGGTACCGGGCCGCCAGATTGCCCATCTGCTGCGCAATGGCGCGGTGCTGGTGGACGACAGCTACAACGCCAATCCCGGTTCGCTGGCCGCGGCCATCGACGCCCTGGCCGCCGCGCCGGAAGAGGGCTGGCTGGTGCTGGGCGACATGCGTGAGCTGGGTCCGGACGCCGGAGCGCTGCACGCGCAGGCCGGGGTCCGCGCGCGGTCGGCCGGCCTCAAGCGCCTGTATGCGCTGGGCCCGCTCAGCGCCGCTGCCGCTACCGCTTTCGGCGAAGGCGGCCGTCATTTCGCCACCCATGACGCGCTGTCGAAGGCGCTGAAGGACGAGCTGCACGCCGGCGTGCGCTGCCTGGTCAAGGGTTCCCGTGGCAGCGCCATGGACACGATTGTCAAAGCGCTGCTGGCGCAAGGAGAGGAATCCCCGCATGTTGTATGAACTGGCTCGATGGTTGCAGCAGTTGGAGAGCCTGTTCGGGCTGTTCAACTACCAGACGTTCCGCGCCATCCTTGCCGCGCTGACGGCCCTGTTCCTGTCGCTGTGGCTCGGCCCGGCGATGATCCGCAAGCTTGCCCAGTTCAAGGGCGGCCAGCCGATCCGCAAGGACGGTCCGCAGACCCATTTCTCCAAGGCCGGTACGCCGACCATGGGTGGCTCGCTGATCCTGCTGACCGTCACCCTGTCGGTGCTGATGTGGGCCGACCTGCGCAACCGCTACGTGTGGCTGGTGCTGGCAGTGATGCTGTGCTTCGGTGCCATCGGCTGGTATGACGACTGGATCAAGATCGTCCGCCGCGACCCGAACGGGCTGAAGTCGCGCTGGAAATACCTGTTGCAGTCGATCTTCGGCCTGGCTGCTGGCCTGTTCCTGTTCCATACAGCCGACGTGCCGGCAGCGCTGACCTTCTACATCCCGATGTTCAAGTCGGTGGCGCTGCCGCTGGCCGGCATCGGCTTCGTGGCCATCGCCTACTTCTGGATCGTCGGCTTCTCCAATGCGGTGAACCTGACCGACGGCCTGGATGGGCTGGCGATCATGCCGACCGTGCTGGTGGCCTGCGCGCTGGGCGTGTTCGCCTACGCCTCGGGCAACGTAGTGTTCGCCAACTACCTGCAGATCCCGCAGATCCCGGGGGCCGGCGAACTGGTCATCATCTGCGCGGCCATCGCCGGCGCGGGCCTGGGCTTCCTGTGGTTCAACACCTATCCGGCCATGGTGTTCATGGGCGACATCGGCGCGCTGGCGCTGGGCGCGGTGCTGGGCACCATCGCGGTGATCACCCGCCAGGAGCTGGTGCTGGTGATCATGGGCGGCGTGTTCGTCATCGAGACGCTGTCGGTGATGATCCAGGTGGCCTCGTTCAAGCTGACCGGCAAGCGCGTGTTCCGCATGGCGCCGATCCACCACCATTTCGAACTGAAGGGCTGGCCGGAGCCGCGCGTGATCGTGCGCTTCTGGATCATCTCCGTCGTGCTCGTGCTGATCGGCCTGGCCACGTTGAAGGTGCGCTGAGATGAACGACCTGTCCCGCCAGGCAACACGCCTTGAAGCCATCGAAGGCAGCTACGACAAGTGGCTGCTGGGCGCGATCATCGCGCTCACCGGCATTGGCGTGGTGATGGTGGCGTCCAGCTCGATCGCGCTGATGAGCAGCCCGTTCTACTACCTCAACCGCCACCTGATCTTCCTGGCGGTGGGTATCGTGCTGGCGGTGCTTGCCGCCCGTACCGAGCTGAAGTCCATCGAGCAGTACAACCAGATGCTGCTGCTGGGCTGCTTCGTGCTGCTGCTGGCGGTGTTCACGCCGGGCCTGGGCAGCACGGTCAACGGTGCGCGCCGCTGGATCAACCTGGGCATCTCCAAGTTCCAGACGGTCGAGGCGGTGAAAGTGCTCTACATCGTCTGGCTGTCCAGCTACCTGGTGCGCTTCCGCGACGAGGTCAACGCGACCTGGCCGGCGATGCTCAAGCCGCTGGGCGTGGCCGGTGCGCTGGTGGTGCTGCTGCTGCTGCAGCCGGACTTCGGCTCGTCCACCCTGCTGCTGGCGATCACCGCCGGCATGCTGGTATTGGGCGGGGTGAACATGCCGCGCATGTCGATGCCGGTGATCATCGGCCTGGTCGGCATGAGCGCGCTGGCGATCATCGAGCCGTACCGCATGCGCCGCATCACCTCCTTCCTGGACCCGTGGGCCGACCAGCAGGGCGACGGCTACCAGCTGTCCAACGCGCTGATGGCGGTGGGCCGTGGCGAGTGGACCGGCGTCGGCCTGGGCAACTCGGTGCAGAAGCTGTACTACCTGCCCGAAGCGCATACCGACTTCATCTTCTCGGTCACCGCCGAGGAATTCGGCTTCCTGGGCACCTGCGTGATCGTGGCCCTGTACGCGCTGCTGGTCGGCCGGACCTTCTGGCTGGGCATGCGCTGCGTGGAAATGAAGCGCCACTTCTCTGGCTACATCGCCTTCGGCATCGGCCTGTGGATCAGCATGCAGACCTTCGTCTCGATCGGCGTGAACCTGGGCATCCTGCCGACCAAGGGACTGACTCTGCCGCTGATTTCCTCCGGCGGTTCGTCGGTGCTGATGACCTGCGTTGCGATGGGCCTGTTGCTGCGCGTGTCCTATGAACTCAAGCGTGCCGAGCGCCGCCAGGCCGTGCGCATCGGTGGTGCCGAAGACGCAGCTGCTGAGCCGGTGGGCGAGCCAGCCGTGCAGGTGGCCGCCAGCGCGCCGATCAGCGCCGGGGCGACGGCCGCAGCTCCAGCAAACGCCGCGCGCGGCACCAGCCGCCTTCAGTCGCGTATCGAACCGACCTTCGGGAGGCTGTCATGAGCGCGGCCACCGATAGCGTGCGCCCGGTGATGATCCTGGCCGGTGGCACCGGCGGTCACATCTTTCCCGGCCTGGCTGTGGCCCGCGTGCTGCGCGAGCGCGGCGTGCCGGTGACCTGGATGGGCGCCGACGGCGCGATGGAAACGCGACTGGTGCCGCAGCACGACATTCCAATCGACACGCTGGCCATCACCGGCCTGCGCGGCAAGGGCAAGCTGGCCCTGCTGGGCGCGCCTTGGCGGCTGATGCGCGCGCTGCGCGCTGCCGGCATGATCATCCGCAAGCGCCAGCCGCGCGCGGTGGTCGCCTTCGGTGGCTTTGCCTCCGGCCCCGGTGGCATGGCCACCCGCCTGCACGGCCTCCCGCTGCTGGTGCACGAACAGAATCGCGCGCCCGGCATGACCAACCGCATCCTGTCGCGCTATGCGCGCCGCCTCCTCACCGGCTTCCCGGGTACCTTCGCCGAGCGTGAGGAGTTCGTCGGCAATCCGGTGCGCGCAGAGATCGCCGCCACCGCACCGCCGGAACAGCGCTTCGCCGACCGCCACGGACCGCTGCGCGTGCTGGTGGTTGGCGGCAGCCAGGGCGCGCGTGCACTGAACACCGGCGTGCCGCAGGCGATCGCCGCACTCGGCCCCGGCATTCCGGTACAGGTGCGCCACCAGAGTGGCGAGAAAATGCACGCCGAAGCGGTGGAGGCGTATGCAAAGGCCGGCGTGCTGGCCGACATCACGCCGTTCATCGCCGACATGGCCGAGGCCTTCGCCTGGGCCGACCTGGTGGTGTGCCGCGCGGGCGCTTCGACGCTGGCCGAGCTGTGCGCGGTCGGTGTCGGCAGTGTGCTGGTGCCATTCCCCGCTGCCGTCGACGATCACCAGACCCGCAATGCGGAGTATCTGGTCGAGCGCGGTGCTGCGGTTTTGCTGAAGCAGGACGGAACGCTGGCCGACGGCATTGCCGCACTGCTGCGCGATCTGTCCGAAAATCCCGCCCGCCGCATGCAGATGGCGCAAGCCGCGCGTGCCCTGGCCAAGGTCGATGCCGCCGAGCGCATCGCCGATATCATTCTTGAGGAAGCTGTATGAAGAAGGCATGCCACCGCGCCTGCCCTGCGCGAGGCCGCGCATGATCCGTCGCCTGCACGACACCAACGACCTGGTGCGCGCGTTCCCGCGCGTGCATTTCGTCGGCATCGGCGGCACCGGCATGAGCGGTATCGCCGAAGTGATGCTGACGCTGGGCTATGAGGTGTCCGGCTCGGACAACGCCGACAACGTGGCAACCCGTCGGCTGGCCAGCCTGGGTGCGCGCATCATGCGCGGCCACTCGGCAGCCAACGTACTGGGCACCGACTGCGTGGTGGTCTCCAGTGCCATCCGCGAAGACAACCCGGAACTGATGGAAGCGCGCAGCCAGCGCATTCCGATCATGCCGCGTGCGGCGATGCTGGCCGAGCTGATGCGCTTCCGCCGCGGCATCGCCGTGGCCGGTACCCATGGCAAGACCACCACCACCAGCCTGACTGCTGCGGTGCTGAGCGAAGGTGGCCTGGACCCGACGTTCGTGATCGGTGGCCAGCTGCTGGCGGCCGGTGCCAACGCCAAGCTGGGCGGAGGCCAGTGGCTGGTGGCCGAGGCCGACGAAAGCGATGGCAGCTTCCTGCGCCTGAACCCGCTGATGTCGATCATCACCAACATTGATGCCGACCATCTGGAAAACTACGGCAACGACTTTGCCCGCGTGCAGGCGGCGTTCGCCGAATTCCTGCAGCGCCTGCCGTTCTACGGCCTGGCCGTGCTGTGCATTGACGACCCGGAAGTGGCCGCGCTGGCCGCCAAAACCCCGCGTCACGTGATGAGCTACGGCATGAGCCCGCAGGCCGACGTGCGCGCCGAGAACGTGGTGCAGGAAGGGCCGCGCATGCGCTTCACCCTGCGCCTGCCGCAGGGCACCAGCCAGGAAGTGGTGCTGGCGCTGCCGGGCAGGCACAACGTGCTCAACGCGCTGGCCGCCGCCGCAGTGGGCTGGCAGCTGGGCGTGGCGCCGGATGCCATCGCGCGCGCGTTGGAAAGCTTCGCCGGTGTCGGCCGTCGCTTCAACGATCTGGGCGAAGTGACCACCGCCAGTGGTGCCAAGGTCCGTATCATCGATGACTACGGCCATCACCCGAGCGAGCTGGAGGCCGTGTTCGCCGCGGCCCGCGGTGGCTGGGCTGACAAGCGCCTGGTGGTGGCCTTCCAGCCGCACCGCTACAGCCGCACCCGTGACCAGTTCGACAAGTTCGCTGCGGTGCTGTCCAGCGTCGACGCACTGGTACTGAGCGAGGTCTACCCGGCCGGTGAGGAACCGATTGCCGGTGCCGACTCGCATGCGCTGGCCCGCGCCATCCGCGCCCGCGGCCGCAGCGAGCCGGTGGTGGTGGGCAAGGCTGCCGAACTGGCCAGCGTGCTGCCGGACGTGCTGCAGGACGGTGACCTGCTGCTGATGATGGGGGCGGGCGATATTGGCGCCGTGGCCACCCACATCGCGGTGGAAGGCTTCAAGGGGGAGGGCGAGGCGTGAGCACGCTGACCTTCCCGCCGCTGCGCGTGACCGACCCAGCCGAGTTCGGCCGCGTCGCCGTGCTGCTCGGCGGCAGTTCCAGCGAACGCGAGGTGTCGCTGGATTCGGGCCGCAACGTGCTCGAAGCCCTGCGGTCGCGCGGCGTCGATGCGTTCGCCGTCGATGGCATCCCGGCGTTGGCCAAGGCGCTGGCTGCCGGCGGCATCGACCGTGTGTTCAACATCCTGCACGGCCACAACGGTGGTGGTGAGGACGGCATCGTGCAGGGCCTGATGGACGCCTTCGGCGTGCCGTACACCGGCTCGGACGTGCTGGGCTCTGCGCTGAGCATGGACAAGATCCGTACCAAGCAGGTGTGGTTGTCGCTGGGCCTGCCGACCCCGCAATACCGCAAGGTCGACGCATCGAACGTGCATGCACTGGCGGCCGAGCTGGGCCTGCCGGTGGTGGTCAAGCCGGCCAACGAAGGCTCCAGCGTGGGCATCAGCCGGGTCACCGACGAGGCTGGCCTGGACGAGGCCGTGACCCTGGCCGCGCGCTACGACGGCCAGCTGCTGATGGAGCAGATGGTGGTGGGCGATGAGCTGACCGTGGCCATCCTCGGCGACGTTGCCCTGCCGTCGATCCGCATCGTGCCCAAGGGCCAGTGGTACGACTACAACGCCAAGTACATCGCCGAGGACACCCAGTACCTCTGCCCGGGCCTGGAGGGTGACGACGAAGCGGAAATCCGGCGCATCGCGCTGGCCGCGTTCCGCGCGGCCGGCTGCCGTGGCTGGGGCCGCGTGGACGTGATGCGCGACCGCAGCAGCGGCCGTTTCTTCCTGCTGGAGGTGAACACCGCGCCGGGCATGACCAGCCATTCGCTGGTACCCAAGGCGGCCCGTCAGGCCGGCATCGGTTTCGAGGAACTGGTGTGGCGCGTGCTGGAACAGACCCTGGAGGCTTCGCACGCATGAACGCGGTGCTGCGCATCTTCGTCTGGCTGTTGGCGCTGTCGGTGGTTGCACTGCCGGTGGTGGCCGTGGTCAATGGCTGGGTCGGCGCCGAGCGCTGGCCGCTGGCGAAGCTGCGCGTGCATGGCGAGTTCAAGCGGGTACCGGCCGAGCAGCTGCAGCAGGTGCTGCTGCCGTATGCGCGCGCCGGCTTCTTCGCGGTCAAGCTGCAGGACGCGCAGGACGCACTGGAAAAACTGCCGTGGGTGGAAAGCGCGCGGGTGCGCAAGCAGTGGCCGGACGTGCTGGAAGTGACCCTGGTCGAGCACAAGCCGTTCGCGCGCTGGGGCAACGACCGCCTGGTTTCCGAGCAGGGCAAGTTGTTCCCCACGCCGAAGAAGCTGGCCGACCTGGCGTTGCCCGAACTGGACGGCCCGGACAGCCAGACCGAAGAAGTGATGAAGCTGTACAGCGACTCGCGTGCATTGTTCGCACCGGCCGGCGTCGATGTGCGCCGGGTAACGATGGATGCACGCGGCAGCTGGTCGCTGGTGCTGAGCAACGGCACCGAAGTGGTGGTCGGCCGTGACGATGCGCGCTCGCGCCTGCAGCGCTTCGTCAAGGTACTGCCACAGCTCAACCGCCAGGACGCGCCGATCGAGCGCGCCGACCTCCGCTACACCAATGGTTTCACGCTGAGCTGGGGTACCCCGGCCACGCCGGCGAAAACGCCGGCGACCCCAGCCAGCAGGACGCAGGAAAGGACATGAATCGCAAGGGTGACAAATCGCTGATCGTTGGCCTGGACATCGGCACCTCCAAGGTGGTGGCGCTGGTGGGCGAGTATTCGCCGGGCAACCCGATCGAAGTGATCGGCATCGGCTCGCACGAATCGCGCGGGTTGAAGCGCGGCGTGGTGGTGGACATCGAATCGACCGTGCAGTCGATCCAGCGCGCGGTGGAAGAAGCCGAGCTGATGGCCGGCTGCGAGATCCGCTCGGTGTACGCCTCGATCTCCGGTAACCACGTGCAGTGCAAGAACTCGCCCGGCATCGTGCCGATCCGCGACGGGGAAGTGACCTGGGGCGACCTGGATCGCGTGCTCGATGCGGCCAAGGCGGTGGCGATTCCGGCCGACCAGAAGATCCTGCACGCGATCCCGCGCGAGTACGTGCTGGACGATTCGCAGGAAGGCATCCGCAACCCGGTCGGCATGACCGGCGTGCGCCTGGAGGTGCATGCGCACCTGGTGGTGTGCGCGCAGTCGGCCGCGGCCAACATCAGCAAGTGCGTACAGCGCTGTGGCCTGCAGGTGGACGACCTGGTGCTGTCCTCGCTGGCCTCCAGCGTGGCGGTGCTGACCGCTGACGAACGCGAGCTGGGCGTGGTGCTGGTCGACATGGGCGCCGGCACCACCGACATCGCGGTGTTCGTGCAGGGCGCGATCTGCCACACGGCCTCGCTGCCGATTGCCGGCGACCACGTCACCAACGATATCGCGCACATGCTGCGCACGCCCACCCCGGAAGCCGAGCAGATCAAGGTGCGCTACGCCTGCGCCCTGGCCCAGCTGGCCACCGCCGAGGAAAGCATCCAGGTGCCGTCGGTGGGCGACCGTCCACCGCGCCGCATGCCGCGCCATTCGCTGGCGCAGGCGGTGCAGGGCCGCTACGAGGAGATCTTCGAGATGGTGCAGGCCGAACTGCGCCGCTCCGGCTTCGAGGAACTGGTGCGCGCCGGCATGGTGCTGACCGGTGGCGCCTCGAAGATGGAGGGCGTGGTCGAACTGGCCGAGGAAATGCTGCAGATGCCGGTGCGCGTGGGCATCCCGCAGCACGTCACCGGCCTGGGCGAAGTGGTGGGCAACCCGGTGCACGCCACCGGCGTGGGCCTGCTGCTGATGGGCAGCCAGATCGAGCACCCGCGGCGGCCATCGCTGCCGACCGGGCGCGCTGGAAGCATGTTCAAGAAACTCAAGACCTGGTTCCGCGGCGAGTTCTGACGCGGAACCCGCAACTCCGGGCCCGGCCCGGCGCAACACCCGCAGTACCCGCATCACAACGCAACAACGCAATACACAACCCACACAGCCGCAACGGCAACATGACACGCGAAGGCAGGAGGCCCGACCGTCCATGCCACCGACAAGCGGATACAACGAGGACACGGACATGGCGCATTTTGAACTGATCGAAAAGATGGCACCCAATGCGGTGATCAAGGTGGTTGGCGTGGGCGGCGGCGGCGGCAATGCCGTGGCGCACATGGTCAACTCGGCGGTGGACGGCGTGGAATTCATCACCGCCAACACCGACTCGCAGGCCATCAAGAATTGTGGTGCCAAGCTGCAGCTGCAGCTGGGTACCAACGTGACCAAGGGCCTGGGCGCAGGCGCGAACCCGGAAGTCGGCCGCCAGGCCGCGCTGGAAGACCGTGAGCGCATCATGGACGCGCTGCAGGGCGCGGACATGGTGTTCATCACCGCCGGCATGGGCGGCGGCACCGGCACCGGCGCTGCGCCGGTGGTGGCACAGCTGGCCAAGGAAATGGGCATCCTGACCGTGGCCGTGGTCACCAAGCCGTTCCCGTTCGAAGGCCGTCGCCGCATGCAGGTGGCGCTGAAGGGCATCGAGGAACTGAGCCAGCACTGCGACTCGCTGATCACCATTCCGAACGAGAAGCTGATCACCGTGCTGGGTCGCAACGCGACCATGATCCAGGCCTTCCGCGCCGCCAACGACGTGCTGCAGGGTGCCGTGCAGGGCATCGCCGACCTGATCGTGCGTCCGGGCCTGATCAACGTCGACTTCGCCGACGTGCGTACCGTCATGTCCGAAATGGGCCTGGCGATGATGGGCACCGGCACCGCCCGTGGCGATGACCGCGCCCAGGCCGCCGCCGAAGCCGCCATCCAGAACCCGCTGCTGGATGATGTGAACCTGGCCGGTGCCAACGGCATCCTGGTCAACATCACCGCCGGCGCCGACTTCACCATGGCCGAGTTCGACGAGATCGGCCGCACCATCGATGGCTTCGCTTCCGAAGACGCCACCGTGGTGGTCGGTACCGTGCTGGATCCGGACATGCAGGACGAAGTGCGCGTGACCGTGGTCGCTACCGGCCTGAACCGCGTTTCGGCCAGCAAGACCCAGCGTCCGGGCGAGCGTGCGCCGATCAAGCTGGTCCGCAATGCCACGACCGGCCAGCCGGAGTTCGGCGACTTCGACAACGGTGGCGACGCCGTGTCCAAGGCCGTCGGCGGCATGGGCCTGGGCCTGCGTCGCGCCAGCAGCGATACCGCGGCCGCTTCGGCCCCGTCGGCGCCGTCCTCCTCGGCCCCGGCTGCGGCGGAACTGCCGAACGACTACCTGGACATCCCGGCGTTCCTGCGCCGCCAGGCGGACTGAGCGGGGCGGCCCGGGGTTGTCCTCCCCGGGTAGCGCCACCATGTCCTGAAAACGCGGGCGCCGGGCCAGGATGGGCCCGGCCGCCCTGCTTCACGCGCGTCCTGCCGGCGTTTCAGCCGGGGTAGGGGAGCGTGCGTGTTAATCTAATGTGTCACTTCCGGTCCATCCCCCATGATCCAGCAACGCACCCTCAAGAACACGATCCGCGCCACCGGCGTTGGCCTGCACAGCGGCGACAAGGTCTACATGACCCTGCGCCCGGCACCGGTCAACCATGGCATCGTGTTCCGCCGCGTGGACCTGGACCCGGTGGTGGAAGTGCCGGCCAAGGCCGAGCTGGTCACCGAAGTGACCCTGTGCACCGGCCTGACCTGCAACGACGCCAAGATCCAGACCGTCGAACACCTGATGTCGGCGCTGGCTGGCCTGGGTGTGGACAACATCATCGTCGAACTGTCCTCGGCCGAGCTGCCGATCATGGACGGTTCGGCCGGCCCGTTCGTGTTCCTGCTGCAGTCGGCAGGCATCGTGGAACAGGATGCGCCCAAGCGCTTCATCCGCGTGCTGAAGACCGTGGAAGTGACCGAGGGCGACAAGGTGGCCCGCTTCACCCCGTACGAGGGTTACAAGCTGGGCTTCACCATCCAGTTCGACCACCCGATGATCCCGGCCAAGCAGTCGCGCCAGGAAATCGAGTTCTCGACGCTGGCCTACACCAAGGAAATCTCCCGCGCGCGCACCTTCGGTTTCATGCGCGACCTGGAATACATGCGCGAGCGCAACCTGGGCCTGGGCGGTTCGATGGACAACGCCATCGTGCTGGACGAGTTCCGCGTGCTCAACGAAGACGGCCTGCGCTACGCCGACGAATTCGTGCGCCACAAGATCCTCGATGCGATCGGCGACCTCTACCTGGCCGGTGGCCAGGTGCTGGGCGCTTACGAGGGCTTCAAATCCGGCCACGCGCTCAACAACAAGCTGGTGCGGGCGCTGATGGCCGACGCCACTGCCTGGGAATGGGTCAGCTTCGACTCGCCTGCCACCCCGGGTCCGGTCGAATACGCCACTCCGGCCTATGCCTGATTCCGTAGGCCGTTGAATTTAAAGATAAAAACGCCGCCATCCAAGGCGGCGTTGTTGTTTCCGGCGCAGACGACGCATTCAGTGTGCTTGAAAAGGCATCAAGGCCGGTTCGAGGTCACGGTTTTGTGAACCTGTTGGATCCGAAGCCTGAATTTAACGCCGTTTTAACAACAATCTAACGACAGGCCCCTGGATGGCCGCTAGGATGCGACCCGGCCCCCGAAATGTTTCACGCCGTGGTGACACGCGCGACGGGGAGCGGAGCCGGATGCTCCGTTGCCATCATGACCGTTTCTTCGGTTTGGAAGGAACGTCCTGCAGGCAAGCCAAGGCGTCGCGTAGCCCTTTGTGCGTGGCGGCTGAAACTGCGTGGGGTCCATTCCGGTTGTCGAGCGCTGGGGAGCGCGTGGGAGTGGGAGACGCAGTCTTGATGGTCACCTTGGTGGCCTTCAGCCCGATGGAACGGGCCGCGTCGAGCAACTGGGCTTCGGCAAGCCGCAACTTGGCATGCCAGACCGGGGATTCGACGAGAAAAACGAGGTGTTCCCCGTCCACATTGGCCAGTCGGCAGCGGCTGCGCAGAGGTGGCGGCAACTGGGGGCGCAACTGTCGGTCCAGCGCGTCGAGCCACAGGGCACGCCGCAGCGGGTTCCCGCTTTTGTCCGCCATTACCGCATCCAGCGCCGGTTTCGGTGCCGACGCGGGGCGAACGCTGGATTTCGGCTCAGACATGAAAACTCACTGATGGCATTCAAAAAGATCGTAATCAAAACGCGTGAAGGACAGGCCAAATCGTCGCCGATCACGCGTTTGCGGTTCTATTTCGAGGACCGCCCCCGCGCCCTGCTGGGCAGCGTGCTCGGGGTAGGCTGCATTATCGGCCTTGCTGGCGGCATTGGCGTCAGCGCGCTGAATGATTCCCGGCTGCAGGCCAAGGTCGAGCGCCAGGATGCGGAGCTGGCCAAGGTCAAGCGCGATGCGCAGACCCAGGTCAACGCGCTGGCGGCCCGTCTCGGCGAGCTGCAGGCCCAGGCCACCCGCCTCAACGCGCTCGGCGAACGGCTGACCCAGATGGGCAAGCTGGAGGATGGCGAGTTCGACTTCAACGAGACCCCCGGTCTCGGTGACGGTGACGCAGGCGGTCCGACCAGCGACATCCCGGTCAAGGACGTCAACGCCGACTTACAGGTGCTGGAGCAGCGCTTCGCTGCTTCAGGCCGCCAGTTGTCGGTGATGGAGTCGCTGATGTTCGACCACCAGCTGCAGCAGAACGCCGTGCCTTCGCGCATGCCGATCCGCAACAGCTACGTGACCTCCGGCTTCGGCACCCGTGCCGACCCGTTCGGCCGAGGCGCCGCCACCCACAAGGGCATGGACTTCCACGCCAAGGTCGGTGACCCGGTGATGGCCGTGGCCGAAGGCGTGGTCAGCTTCGCCGGCGTGAAGGGGGGCTACGGCAACGTGGTCGACGTCGACCACGGAAATGGCTACGTCACCCGCTACGCGCACAATTCCCGCCTGGTGGTGAAGGCCGGCGACCTGGTCCGTGCCGGCCAGGAAGTGGCCAAGGCCGGTTCCACCGGTCGTTCGACCGGCGCCCACGTGCACTTCGAGGTGTGGGAGAACGGCAACGTGGTCAACCCGCGCAAATTCCTCGGCGACGGCGGCAACACGCCGGTCGGCCGCGTCAGCCGCGGCTGATCCCGGGTCGGATCCCTTCCGCGCCGCGGGAGGGCTCTGACCCGATGCGGTTGACCTGGTAGTGCCGGCCGCTGGCCGGCAACCTCATGATCTTCGGCAGCATCGCGGATCACCGGCCAGCGGCCGGCACTACCCCCTCGGGGTTGAAACCTCAGCCGCCCGTCCCAAGCTACAATGGGTGTTGCCATCGACAGGGCGCCAGGCGCCCTGTTTCGTTTGCGGCGGACGGATCCCCAGGGGGAGGCCGGGCGTCGTGTCCATCCAACCCGGTTCCTTCAATGATCAACAGCCTGCTTACCCGCGTATTTGGCAGTCGTAACGAACGACAGCTGCGCCAGCTCAACCGCATCGTCGCCAAGATCAATGCGCTGGAGCCGGAGATCGAGAAGCTTTCCGACGAGCAGCTTCAGGCCAAGACGCCGGAGTTCAAGCAGCGCATTGCCGGTGGTGAAGCCCTGGACAAGGTGCTGCCGGAAGCGTTCGCGGTGTGCCGCGAAGCCGGCCGCCGCGTGCTGGGCATGCGCCATTACGATGTGCAGCTGATCGGCGGCATGGTGCTTCACCTGGGCAAGATCGCAGAAATGCGTACCGGTGAAGGCAAGACCCTGGTGGCGACCCTGCCGGTGTACCTCAACGCGCTGGAAGGCAAGGGCGTGCACGTGGTCACCGTGAACGACTACCTGGCCCGCCGCGACGCCGCGCAGATGGGCAAGCTGTACAACTGGCTGGGCCTGAGCGTGGGCGTGGTGTATCCGGGCATGCCGCACAGCGACAAGCGCGAAGCCTACGCTGCGGATATCACCTACGGCACCAACAACGAATTCGGTTTCGACTACCTGCGCGACAACATGGCGCTGTCCAAGGCCGACCGCTACCAGCGCGGCCTGCACTACGCCATCGTCGACGAAGTCGACTCCATCCTGATCGACGAAGCGCGTACTCCGCTGATCATCTCCGGTCCGGCCGACGATTCCCCGGAGCTGTACATCCGTGTCAACCGCGTCGTGCCGCACCTGGTCAAGCAGGAGAGCGAGGACGGCGAAGGTGATTTCTGGGTCGATGAGAAGGGCAAGCAGGTGCACCTGTCCGAAGCGGGCATGGAGCACGCCGAGCAGCTGCTGGTTGAAGCCGGCATCCTCAACGGCGAAACCGAAGGCCTGTACGCGGCGCAGAACCTGACCGTGGTCCACCATCTCAACGCCGCCCTGCGCGCGCACGCGATCTACCAGCGCGACGTTGACTACATCGTGCGCGACGGCGAAGTGGTCATCGTCGACGAGTTCACCGGGCGTACCCTGGCCGGCCGCCGCTGGTCCGATGGCCTGCACCAGGCGGTGGAAGCGAAGGAAGGCGTGCCGGTCCAGCGCGAGAACCAGACGCTGGCGAGCATCACCTTCCAGAACCTGTTCCGCATGTACAAGAAGCTGTCCGGCATGACCGGCACGGCCGATACCGAAGCCTTCGAGTTCCAGAGCATCTACGGCCTGGAAGTGGTGGTGATCCCGACCAACCGCCCGACCATCCGCAAGGACAGCCCGGACCAGGTGTTCCTCAACCGCAAGGGCAAGTTCAATGCGGTGCTGGCCGACATTGAAGAGTGCGCCAAGCGCGGCCAGCCGGTGCTGGTCGGTACCACCTCGATTGAAACTTCGGAAATGCTGTCCGAGCACCTGAGCAAGGCCGGTGTGAAGCACGAAGTGCTCAATGCCAAGCAGCACGACCGCGAAGCGACCATCGTCGCCAACGCCGGCCGTCCGGGCGCGGTGACCATCGCCACCAACATGGCCGGCCGTGGTACCGACATCGTGCTGGGCGGTTCGCTGGAAGCAGAGCTCCACGCGCTGGGCGAGGACGCGACCGACGAGCAGAAGGCCGCGGTCAAGGCCGACTGGCAGAAGCGCCACGAGGCAGTGAAGGCGGCGGGCGGCCTGCACATCGTCGGCACCGAGCGCCATGAGTCGCGCCGTATCGACAACCAGCTGCGTGGCCGTTCCGGCCGCCAGGGTGACCCGGGTTCGTCCCGCTTCTACCTGTCGCTGGAAGACAACCTGATGCGCATCTTCGCCTCCGACTGGGTGCAGAAGGCCATGCGCATGATGGGCATGAAGGAAGACGACGTCATCGAAGACCGCCTGGTCAGCCGCCAGATCGAGAAGGCGCAGCGCAAGGTCGAGGCCCACAACTTCGACATCCGCAAGAACCTGCTGGACTTCGACGACGTCAACAACGACCAGCGCAAGGTGATCTACGCCCAGCGCGACGAGCTGCTGGACGCCGAATCGGTGAAGGACAACGTCGACGGCATCCGCGACGACGTGATCTTCGACGTGGTGGCCCGCTTCGTGCCGCCGAACTCGATCGACGAGCAGTGGGACCTGCGTGGCCTGGAAGCGACCCTCGAGTCGGACTTCGGCCTGCAGATGTCGCTGACCGACCTGGTCAAGGAACACGAGGAGCTGGACGCCGAGGCGATTGCCGCCAAGGTTCAGGAACGCGTCAACCAGCACTTCGCCGAGAAGGAAGCCGGCGTGGGCGAAGAGACCATGCGCGCGCTGGAGAAGCACGTGATGCTGACCGTTCTGGACCAGAGCTGGAAGGAGCACCTGGCGCGCATGGATTACCTGCGCCAGGGCATCTACCTGCGTGGTTACGCGCAGAAGCAGCCGAAGCAGGAATACAAGAAGGAAGCCTTCGAGCTGTTCTCGGACATGCTGGAAAACGTCAAGCGCGAAGTGGTGACCCTGCTGTCGCGCGTGCGCATCCGCAGCGACGAGGAAGTGCAGGCGCTGGAAGCGGCCGAACGCCAGCAGGCCGAAGCCCGCCTGAGCCAGTCGCAGTTCCAGCACCAGGACGTGGGCGGCTACAGCGCCGACGAGGAAGCCGCGCAGGTGCAGGCTGCCCAGCAGGGCGTGGCGCAGATGCAGCGCGACGAGCCGAAGATCGGCCGCAACGATCCGTGCCCGTGCGGCAGTGGCAAGAAGTACAAGCACTGCCACGGCCAGCTGAGCTGATGCCGAAGAGCCCCGCGAAAGCGGGGCTTTTCGTTTGTGGCAGGGGAGTTGCAGCGGATCCGTGATTGCGCCGGCCGCCCTGTTCTGGGCATGCTTCCCCCCATGCCTTCCCCCACCCGATCGATCCATGTCGTGGCCGCCGTCATCACCGACGCCCGTGGCCGCGTGCTGCTCAACCGCCGTACCGAGAACCGCGACATGGCCGGCCTGTGGGAGTTTCCCGGCGGCAAACGCGAATCCGGCGAGACCTCCGAACAGGCGCTGGTGCGCGAGCTGCGCGAGGAACTGGGCATCGAGGCCGATGTCGGCGAGTGGCTGATGGATGTGCCGCAGCGCTATCCGGACAAGCACCTGACCCTGGAGGTGCGCCATGTGCGCAGCTGGAAGGGGACACCGCGTGGGCGGGAGGGCCAGGCGATCACCTGGGTGGCGCCGGACAAGCTGGGCCGCTATTCAATGCCGCCGGCAGACCTGCCGGTGGTGGCCGCCCTGCGCCAGCCCGACCGCTACCTGATCACCCCGGCGCCGGCCGATGATGAGGGCGGAGTGCAGCATTGGCATGAACAGCTGCAGCGCGTGGTGGCTGCGGGCCAGCAGCGCATCCAACTGCGGTTGCCGACGGCCCATCCGCAGCGGCAGGCGATGGTCGAGCAGGCCCTGCGCGCGCATCGTCGCAGCGGCGTGCAGTGGCTGCTCAACCGCGATATCGAGCTGGCACGCGCACTGGGCGTGGGCGTGCATCTGGGCAGCGAACAGCTGCTGGAGCTGTCGCAGCGCCCGCTACCCCAAGGCCAGCTGGTGGCTGCATCCTGCCACGACCTGCAGCAACTGCAGGCCGCACAACAGTTGGGCTGCGACTTCGCTGTGCTGGGCCCGGTGCAGGCCACGCCCAGCCATCCAGATGCCGTGCCGATGGGTTGGGATGCCTTCGCCGAGCTGCGCGCGCAGGTGTCACTGCCGATCTACGCGCTGGGTGGCATGGGCAGTGGCCACATCAGTGAGGCGCGTCGCCATGGCGGGCAAGGCATTGCCGCCATTCGCGGGCTGTGGCCGGAGTGAGCCGGCATGCGGGGTCAGATCCCTGCGCAGCAGGGCTCTGACCCCTCCCGATCACAACGTGATCCAGAAACACCCGTACTGCCGCCGTAATCCCACCACCGTCGAGGCACGCGCCACGCTGCCTGGCAGGGTCTGCTCCAGGCGCAGGCCGACCGGATGGCGAACAGCCGTCGGCTCAGGGGCGGATCCCTGCGCAGCAGGGCCCTGGCCCTCGTCAGTCACTGCGTCCTGGCCCTGTCCTGGATACACCGGCACGACGTCCACCAGCGGCCGCCGCACCAGCGATTCCAGTTGACCGAGGATTCGCTGCGCGCCCGCATCGGAGACCGCGCCCCACAGGTACAGCGAGGACAGCCGGTTCACATCATTGCTGACGATGCCGTTGCGCAATGCGTCCACCAGTTCACTCAGCCGCCGCGGGCAGCGTGCCCCCAGGGTATCGCGCTGCAGGATGTTGCCGCTGGGCGCAGGCGGTGGCACCTGCGACCGCGCACCCACACTGTCGCAAGGTCGGTCGGTATACACGCTTTGGCCCTGCGCATCGGTACAGCGGTTCAGGCGCATGGACTGTGCCTGGGCGACGCTCGGCAGCACGCACAGCGGCAGCAGCAACAGCAGGAAGGAAAGCCGGATCATTCCTGCAGGGTAGCGCCGATCACGCTTGCGCGTCGTGCTCTCAGCCCTGCAGCAGCTTCAGCACCGAGGTGGTCGGCTTGGCCAGGTTCAGGGTGTAGAAGTGCAGGCCGGGTGCGCCGCCCTCGATCAGGCGCTGGCACAGCCGGGCCACCACTTCCGTGCCGAATGCACGCACCGACTCCGCATCATCGCCATAGGCCTGCATCTTGCGACTGATCCAGCGCGGAATCTCCGCACCACACTGTTCGGAGAAGCGGCGCAGCTGGCTGAAGTTGGCGATCGGCATGATGCCCGGCGTGATCGGCACCTGCACGCCCAGCCGCCGCACTTCATCGACGAAATGGAAGTACGCGTCCGGATTGAAGAAATACTGGGTGATGGCCGCATCGGCACCGGCATCGATCTTGGCCTTGAAGTGCTTCAGGTCAGCCAGTGAATCGGAGGCCTGCGGATGCGTCTCCGGATACGCGCCCACTTCGATGTGGAACGCATCGCCGTGCTCGGCGCGGATGAAGGCGATCAGTTCGGCGGCATAGCGCATGTCGCCGGGAAAGCCCATGCCCGAGGGCAGGTCGCCACGCAGCGCGACCAAGCGGCGGCAGCCGATGGCGCGGTACAGCTTGAGCAGCTCGCGGATCTCCTGGCGGGTGCCGCCCACGCATGACAGGTGCGGCGCCGCATCGAACCCATGGTGCTGGTTGAGGTGGCGCACGGTCTCGGAGGTGTAGCTCAGGGTCGAGCCACCGGCGCCGAAGGTACACGACACGTACTCGGGGGCGTAGTCCTTCAGCTTGGCCGCAGCACGGTCCAGCTGGCTGCGCTGTTCGTCGGTCTTGGGCGGATAGAACTCGAAGCTGATGGCGGTCATGGCGCGGATGGCGGCGGTCGGTGCGAAGCAGTATATCTCTTCATCAAGATGGATGCTTGAAGATTGCGTGAGGGCCAGCCGTCCCCAACCCGCGGCCGTTCGCCCCGCCGTCCGGCCGCTGCTCCGAAATCGCAACCGGCATGCGTCCGCCGGGCCCACGCTGCTCCCATCCCGGCAGCACCCACCCGATGAAGGAGCAGACGATGAAGATCTTCCTGGCACTGTGGTACGCAATGAAGGCGCTGGCCCGGCTGGCGATGATCGGCATGGCGATGGCGGTGCTCGGCTCCGGTTCGGCCCATGCGGCGGCCGCCACCGGCACCGGCAAGGTGCAGGTCGAGGTGGTCGGCAAGGGCCGTCCGCTGCTGATGATCCCCGGCCTGAACAGCAGCGCCGAGGTCTGGCGCGAGACCTGCCTGGCGCTGAAGGACGTGCAGTGCCATCTGGTGCAGCTGCCGGGCTTTGCCGGCGCTGCGCCTGCCGACCCGCGCCCGGCCGAATTCCTGACGGCGATGCGCGGGCAGCTGCTGGCCTACCTGCACGACCAACAGCTGGGCCCGGTGGTGGTGATCGGCCACAGTCTTGGCGGCCTGCTGGGGCTGCAGGTGGCGCAGGCCGAGCCGAAGGCGGTCAGCGCACTGGTGGTGGTCGATGCATTGCCGTTCCTGCCGGCCGCGCGTGACCCGAACGCCACCGCAGACAGCGTGCGGCCGATGGCCGACCAGCTGCGCAAGGGCATGCTCGCCGCCGATGTCGCGCAGTGGCAGGCGCAGCTGAAAGCCGGCCTGCCGGGCATGACCCGCGATCCGCAGCGGCAGGCCGAACTGGGGCGCTGGAGCGAAGCCAGCGACCGCCAGACCACCGCTGACGCCATGCATGCGGTGATGACCACTGACCTGCGCGACAGCATCGCCTCGATCACCGCACCGACACTGGTGCTAGGCAGCTGGGCCGGCTACCAGCCGATGGGCGGCACCGAGGACAGCACGCGCGCGGTGTTCCAGGCGCAGTACGCGAAACTGCAGGGCGTGCAGATCGCGATGAGCGCGCAGGGTTTCCACTTCCTGATGTGGGATGATCCGCGCTGTCTGCAGGAGCAGGTGCAGCGTTTCCTCGCCGCGCACCCCTGACCCTTGTCCTCGCCGAGAGCCCGCATGGACGCCACCACCTCATCCCGCCGTTTCTGGACGCTCAATGCATTGGCATGGGCGGGTTATGCGATGTACGGGCTGTGGGCGGGGATGCGGATCGGCGGCGGCGTGGTGTTCAGCGGCATCGTGTTGATCACCGTCAGCGTGGCCGCCTGCCTGTGGCTGTGCAGCGGCATGCTGCGCGCGGTGGCGCTGCGCCAGCGCTGGTGGGAGGGGAGCCTGGGCAGCCTGGTGTTGAAATTGGCCGCCGGTGTGGTGGCCGGTGCCAGCGTCGCACAGGCGATGACGGCGGCGTTGCTGCTGCCGGCGCTGGCACTGGGCTGGGTGCAGCTGCCCGGTGGCCACGCGGATTACCGATGGTCTTCGCTGCCGGTGTACTGGATGAACACCGCGCTGTTCCTGCTGATGTGGACCGGCCTGTGGGCCGGCCTGCACGGTCTGCGCCGGGCGCGCCACAGTGAACTGGCCCGGCTGCGAGCCGAAGCCGAACGCAGCGCACTGGAGCGCGATGCACTGCGCGCACGGCTCAACCCGCACTTCATGTTCAATGCGCTGAACAACCTGCGCGCGCTGATCCTGGAAGACCCGGAGCGGGCCCGCGACATGGTCACCCGCCTGTCGCGCACGCTGCGGCAGGCGCTGGCGAACAACCGCAGCGAGCAGGTCACGCTGGCCGAGGAACTGGCGGTCGTGGACGATTACCTGGCCATCGAGGCGATCCACTTCGAGCAGCGCCTGCAGGTAGGACAGCACATCGATGCCGGCGCCCTGCAGGCACAATTGCCGGCGATGGCGCTGCAGTTGCTGGTTGAAAATGCCATCAAGCACGGCATCGCCAGCCGCCCGGGCGGCGGCGGGATAGAGATCCGGGCCACGCTGGACAATGACGTACTGCGCCTGCAGGTGGACAATCCGCTGGGCGGCGCCAACGAGCCCACCCACGGCCATGGCGTCGGCCTTGCCTACCTGCGTGCGCAGCTTGGCACGCAGGGGAGTTTCATGTTGCAGCCGGTCGGCGACCGCATGCAGGCCCTGCTGGAGATTCCGCAATGAGTGCCATGCTGCGTGTGTTGATCGTTGATGATGCACGGCTGGCGCGCCAGGAACTGCGCACGCTGTTGTCGGCGCTGCCGTGGGTGCAGTGCGTGGGCGAGGCCGACGATGTGCCCGCTGCACGCGAGGCGATCGCCACACTGGCCCCGGACCTGGTGCTGCTGGATGTACAGATGCCCTCCGGCAGCGGCTTCGATGTGCTGGATGGGTTGGAGGCGGTGCCGGCGGTGGTGTTCGTTACTGCCTACGACACCTACGCGGTGCGCGCCTTCCAGGCCAATGCGCTGGACTATCTGGTGAAGCCGGTCGAGGCGCCGCGCTTGCTGGAAGCGTTGCAGCGGGCGCGCCAGCGCGAGGTGGTGGCGGGCGAAACGCCGGAGCCGCGCAGCACGCTGGGCGCGCAGGACCAGGTGTTCGTGCGCGAGGGCGAACGCTGCTGGTTCGTCGCGGTCTCGGAGATCCGTCGGCTGGTGGTGGATGGCAACTACACACGGCTATGGTTCCGCGACCAGAACGCCCTGCTGACCCGCAGCCTGAGCGCGTTGGAAGCACGCCTGCCGCAGGATCTGTTCTTCCGTGCCAACCGCAATACCCTGGTCAACCTGCGCCGCATCCGTGGCGTAACGCCCAGCATTGCCGATGGTTACGAGCTGACGCTGGATGATGGCAGTGAGGTGGAAGTGTCGCGGCGGCAGGCGCGTGAACTGCGCGAGCGGATGGCGTTGTAGGGGCGGCTACAGCTCGGCACTGACCGGGCTGGTGATGAAGCCCCACAGCAGGCGTGCCATTACGGCGGGTGAGCGTGCCTGCCCGCGCGCATAGGCCAGCAGCGCATCCAGCCGCGGGCGGTCATAGAGGTGGCCGGCCAGCAGTACCGCATGCACGCGACGGGTATTGGCGGTGTCGTGCAGCGGGTTGCCATCAAGCAGCACCAGGTCTGCGGCTTTGCCGACTTCGACGCTGCCATGCGATGCCTGCAACTGCAGATGACGCGCGGCCTGCAGCGTGGCTGCGCGCAGCACGTCGGCCTGGCTCAGGCCGGCGTGCCGCAGCCACTGCAGTTCATCGTGGTAGCGGAAGCCGCTCAATCCGGTATCGGTGCCGACCAGCACGGTGACGCCGGCACGATGCGCCGCACCGGTCAGTGCCAACCCATGCTCGAAGTAGGTCTTCAGTGCGTCTTCGCCGCGTCGGCCGGGATAGCGCGCCACGGTGGCCTGCAGGTCATCACGCCACGCCCAGCGTGAGAGCGGGTCCAGATAGGCCAGGCGCGGATCGTTGACGAAGGCGGGGTCGCGTGCACGTGCATCTTCTTCGCGGGTGACATGCGTTGGCACGAATGCTGCAGCACTGGCCTGCATCATACCGAACGCTTTGCTGCAGAGCGCGGGCTGATAGCTGGCCACCATGCGTTCGGCCAGTCCAGTCGGGTCTTCGCCGTCAAGCGCGCCACCGCGCCATGCCGCCGCGTTGTCGAAGCAGTGGCGCACGAACAGATGGGCGTGTTCGAAGCTTCGCTGGCCTGCCTGCACCGCGTCTTCCAGAGGCACAGCCCTGGGCAGGTGGCCGACCAGTGGACGGTGCAGTTGCCGTGCCTCGGTGGCCAGCCGCTGGTAGGTATCCGCACGCAGCTTGTTGTAGACCTTCAACGCGTCGACGCCACGGGCGCTGTACGCGTGCGCCCGCAATGCGGCAGCCTCTGGCGAGAGTGATGGATCCTCGAAATAGAAGCTGGCGATCTGCACGAAGCGTGGTGCGACCTGTTGCCCTGCGATGGCCTGTGCAGTCCAGCGGCGCTTGTCAGCCACGCAGGCGATCAGCGGGTCGGTAGCCTGCGGGCAGTCCATCATGTCGCGGGTGCCGGTAATGCCATTGGCCAGCATCAGTGCGAACTGCAGTTGCGGTGACAGCTGCAGTGCATGGGTATGCATGTCCCAGAAGCCGGGCACCAGCCAGCGGCCACCGGCATCGAGCACTGGCAATGTGGTGTCCCGTGGAGCTTTGCCAATGGCAGTGATCGTGCCGTCGCGCACTGTCACTGTGGTGGGGGCGCTGACCTGGCCACGCGCGACGTCCACCACCCGCGCGTTGACGATCACGCGGCTGTTGCCCGGCTCGGGCAACGGCGGTGCCGACAGCGGCCAGAACAGGGCGGCGGCGAACAGCAATGGCGGCGCCAGCAGGAGGATGGCCAGAACGATCGGCCATCGCCGACGGTGGGCGGAACGGGGCAACGCGCGTGCTGCATCCATGAGCCGGCAATCCTTGCATTGGGTCGTCCGCAGGGTGCTGCAAGCCGGACACGGGCACCAGTGACCATCGACATCTGCCCGGCCTGGCTCCGGGGCGGTTACCCTGTGCGGTGGAACTCCTGATCACGCCCTGCCATGTCCATCGTCCTGACCGATTTCGCCCGTCCCCGCCTGTTCCCGCGCGTGCCGCGTGGCAACACCATCCAGGACTGCACCGCCGAGCAGTTCGAGGCACATCTCAATGCGCATGCGCCACTGAAGGTACTCGACGGCTACGCCCCGTTCTGCAAGCTGTTCGTCTACGAGAACTGGACCAGCACGCGCTGCCTGACGGTGCCGGTCACCGAGGCCAACCGCCACCTGCTGCGCAGTGGTTACGAAGCGCGCAACCGCGAGGAATTGCCGGTGCTGGTGCGTTGGTTCGAGGGCGTGGAATCGCCGCGTGCGAACTACCTGGTGGTGATCCTGTACAGCGCCGAGCAGCTGGCCAGGGAAGGTTCGCCGATCGAGGCCGACTGGGGCATCGTCGGCTGCATCTACACCCCCGAACCGGAAGAGGTGCCAATGGCGCCGATCACGATGATGCGCAATGCGCTGGGCGTGGAGGAGGGCGGCTCCGGCGTGCCGCTGGACCGTGAGGCGTACCGGCGTTCTGTCGAGTTCTGGGAGAACAACGCGAACTGGCGGCCGTGAGCAATATTTGCCATCCACGCATCGCGTGAATGTGCGGACCGCAGTAGAGCCACGCCATGCGTGGCTGCTTGGCCTTCAGGCAGCTTTCCATTCCCACCATGGGTAATGGTACTCGCGGTCGATGGCCTGCCAATGCTGGCCGCATTGCGTGCAGGCAACGGTGTGGCAATCGCCCCAACCATCCTCGGCCTCCTGCAACGAGAGCAGCTGCATCTGCCCTTGTTCGATCAGGCGACGCGGATCGAAGAACGAGTAGCCGGGGTTGAGCGCACACAGGCATCCCTTACGCGCCTGCCAGTAGCGTAGCCGTTGCAGGCCCGCCTTGAGGTGTGCCTGGTTGCTGATCAGCATGCCGCCCAGGGCGATGCCCTCGCAGCTGCGTTCGATCAGGTCGACATGTGTGGCCAACGTGTCCAACGATGAGGCACTGAACAGCCGTGCGACGCTACGTGCGGCATCGGTGATGCGCGTTGCGTCGCGCGACAGCAGGTCCTGCAACAGCACATCGGCCTGTGCATCGTCGAGACGGGGAATCGGTGCTGCAGACCACGGCCAGCGCATCAGCGAGACTTGCCGATGGCAGCGTAGTGGCCGGCGGTGAGGCGCAGCAGGTCAGCCGGAGCCAGTTCCACTTCCAGGCCGCGGCGACCGGCGCTGACATGCAGCGCGGGCAATGCCTGAGCGCTGGCATCCAGGAAGGTGCGCAGGCGTTTCTTCTGCCCGAGCGGGCTGATGCCACCGACCAGGTAACCGGTCGCGCGCTGCGCGGCGTCAGCAGCAGCCATCTCGCACTTCTTGCAGTCGGCCGCTTCGGCCAGTGCCTTCAGGTCCAGCTGGCCGGCCACCGGTACGATCGCCACCAGCAGTTCGTGTGTCTCGGTGCTGGCCAGCAGGGTCTTGAACACCTGGGCTGGATCGAGGCCGAGCTTGTCCACGGCTTCGCCGCCATAGGATTCGGCGTGGGCGTCGTGCACGTAGCTGCGCACGGTGTGGGCGATCTTCTCGCGCTTGAGCAGGTTGATGGCCGGGGTCATGGCTGCATCGTAGCGCGCGCTGGGCGCGTTGCCTTGACCGAAGCTACTGCCGGAGCATCCACGCATGGCGTGGATCTACCAGTGGGGACTGGATGCGGGGTGTACGACCACACGCCAACGCAGAACGGGCGCCCGAAGGCGCCCGTCCGTGTCGCATGCACCGGTAGTGCCGGCCGCTGTCCGGCACCCTGCAGGCATCAGTAGCGATAGTGGTCCGGCTTGAACGGGCCTTCCACCGGCACGCCGATGTAGTCGGCCTGTTCCTGGGTCAGGGTGGTGAGCTTCACGCCGATCTTTTCCAGGTGCAGGCGCGCCACTTCCTCGTCCAGCTTCTTCGGCAGCAGGTAGACCTTCTTCTCGTAGCTGTCCTTGTTCGCCCACAGGTCGATCTGCGCCAGGGTCTGGTTGGCGAAGCTGTTGGACATCACGAAGCTCGGGTGGCCGGTGGCGCAGCCCAGGTTCACCAGGCGGCCTTCGGCCAGCAGGAAGATCGCGTTGCCGTTCGGGAAGATGTACTTGTCCACCTGCGGCTTGATGTTGACGTGCTTGATGCCCGGGTAGGACACCAGTGCGTCGACCTGGATCTCGTTGTCGAAGTGGCCGATGTTGCAGACGATGGCCTGGTCCTTCATCGCGCTCAGGTGCTCGATGCGGATGATGTCGCGGTTGCCGGTGGTGGTGACGTACAGGTCGGCACGGCCCAGGGTCGATTCGATGGTGTTGACTTCATAGCCTTCCATCGCCGCCTGCAGGGCGCAGATCGGGTCGATCTCGGTGACGATCACGCGTGCACCGTAGGCACGCAGCGAGGCCGCGCAGCCCTTGCCGACGTCGCCGTAGCCGCAGACCACGGCCACCTTGCCGGCCAGCATCACGTCCATCGCGCGCTTCAGGCCGTCGGCCAGCGACTCGCGGCAGCCGTACAGGTTGTCGAACTTGCTCTTGGTGACCGAGTCGTTGACGTTGATCGCCGGGATCAGCAGGGTGCCGGCCTGGGCCAGCTGGTACAGGCGGTGCACGCCGGTGGTGGTCTCCTCGGAGACGCCCTTCCAGTCCTTGACCACGCGGCCCCAGTAACCCGGGCGCTCCTTGGCCACGCGCTTGAGCAGGTTCTTGATGACCTGTTCTTCGTGCGAGGCGGACGCGGTGTTGACCCAGTCGCTGCCGTTTTCCAGCTCGTAGCCCTTGTGGATCAGCAGGGTCACGTCACCGCCGTCGTCGACCACCAGTTCCGGGCCGGTCAGGGTGCCGTCGGCCAGGGTGAAGGTCAGCGCGTCCAGGGTGCAGTCCCAGTACTCTTCCAGGGTCTCGCCCTTCCAGGCGAACACCGGGGTGCCGGTGGCGGCGATGGCGGCAGCCGCGTGGTCCTGGGTCGAGAAGATGTTGCACGAGGCCCAGCGCACGTCGGCGCCGATGTCCTTCAGGGTCTCGATCAGCACTGCGGTCTGGATGGTCATGTGCAGCGAGCCGGTCACGCGCACGCCCTTCAGCGGCAGCTCGGCCTGGTACTTGCGGCGGATCGACATCAGGCCCGGCATTTCGTGCTCGGCGATGTCCAGTTCCTTGCGGCCCCAGTCGGCCAGCGTGATATCGCGGATCTTGTAATCACCTTCGGTGGAGAAGGTCTTGGCAACAGCGTTCATTCGTGTGCTCCGGTTGTGGGCGAGCGGATGCTCGCATCTAGCCGGGCGCCGTTGTTACAAAGCCACCTTACCGAGCCTGGCCGGGCCTCGTGGGATCCGGTCGCAGCGCCCCTCGGCAGGGGAGAACCCCCATTATATCGCGGCCCCGGCATGACATCGGCATGACCCAACCATCGGCAGATGGGGCCGCGTGCACGGCCTGTTAAGGTCGGTGTTTTCACGCATCACACAGGTGGAACGATGAGCATGCACGCGCGCCGTACGCGGCGGTGGACCGGCCTGGTCCTGTCGATGGGGCTGCTGGCGGTGGCCCCGCTGGCCTGGGCGGCCGCCTCGCAGCCAGCTCCGGCGCAGGCGCAGGGCGTCAATGGCTACGAACTGCCATCGGCCGCACTGCAGGCAGTGGTCGACGCCCCGCGCGCGCCGTCGCTGTTCCTGTCGCCGCGCCGCGACGTGGCCGCGATGATGCAGATGCCGTCGCTGCCGTCGATCCAGGTGGTGGCGCAGCCGGAACTGAAGCTGGCTGGCCTGCGCATCAACCCGCGCACGTTCTCCGACAGCCGCTTCAGCTTCGGCGAGAAGCTGTGGCTGATGAACGTGGCCGACGGCAAGGAGCGGCAGATCAGCGGCCTGCCGGCCAAGCTGTCGATCGCCAGTGTGATGTGGTCGCCGGACCAGAAGTGGCTTGCCTTCAACCAGCTCGACGCTGCCAGTGGCGCCAATGAACTGTGGCTGGTGGACGTGGCCGGCGGCAGTGCCCGCCGCCTGGTTGCCGGCCTGAACACGGTGATCGGCAGCGGCTACCAGTGGCTGCCGGACAGCCGCGGCCTGGTGGTGTTCACCCGCCCGGCCAACCTCGGTGCGGCCCCGCCCGCCGACGGCATTCCGACCGGCCCGGCCGTGCAGCAGACCAGCCAGGGCGGCGGCGTGGTGTCGATCCGTACCTACCAGGACCTGCTGAAGAACGAGGCCGACGCACGCCAGTTCGACTACTACGCCACTACCCAGCCAATGGAAGTCGGCCTGGATGGCAGCACCCGCGCGATCGGCGCGGCCGGCATCTTCATGGGCTTCTCGGTGTCGCCGGATGGCCGCTTCGTGCTGCGCCAGCCGGTGCAGCGCCCGTACTCCTACGTGGTGCCGGTGAGCAGTTTCCCGCGCCGCATTGAAGTGATCGACCGTGCCAGCGGCAAGCTGGTGCACACCGTCGCCGTTCGCCCGCTGGTGGAAGGGCTGCCGACCGGCAACGATGCCGAAGTGACCGGCGTGCGCGACATCAGCTGGCGCGGTGATGCCGACGCCACCCTGGTCTGGGCCGAAGCGCAGGACGGCGGCGACCCGAACAGGGACGCCAAGGTGCGCGATGCGGTGCTGATGCAGGCCGCGCCGTTCGACAAACCGCCGGTCACCCTGGCCCAGCTTGGCAGCCGCCTGGCCGGCATCAGCTGGGGCCGCGGTGACCTGGCCCTGCTGACCGAATCGTGGTGGAAGACCCGCAGGACCAAGACCTGGCTGATCGCCCCGGACAACGCCGGTGCCGAGCCGCGCCTGCTGTGGGATCGTGACGCGCAGGACCGCTATGCCGATCCGGGCCGGCCGCTGCTGGCCAGTGACGAGCGGGGTCGTTCGCTGCTGCAGACCAGCCCCGATGGCAGCAGCCTGTACCTGGCCGGTGCCGGTGCTTCGCCGGAAGGCGACCGTCCGTTCGTGGACCGCTTCGACATCGCCAGCGGCAAGGCAACGCGCCTGTTCCACTCGCAGGCGCCGAGCTATTCGCTGCCGGTGGCGTTGCTGGACGACCAGGCCAGCTCGCTGCTGCTGAGCCGCGAGAGCCCGGATGAGCCGGCCAACTTCTACGTGCAGTCGCTGGCCGATGCCGGTGCTGCACCGCGCGCGCTGACCCATTTCGCGCACCCGCTGCCGCAGTTGAAGGGCGTGCAGAAGGAGCAGATCCGCTACAAGCGCAAGGATGGGGTCGACCTGACCGCGACCCTGCTGCTGCCGCCGGGCTACGACCCCAAGCGGGACGGCCCGCGGCCGCTGCTGATGTGGGCCTACCCGGGTGAGTTCAAGAGCGCGGCTGCGGCCAGCCAGGTGACCGATTCGCCGTACCGCTTCAACGCGGTCAGCTACTGGGGCCCGCAGGCGTTCCTGGCCAAGGGCTATGTGGTGCTGGCCAGCCCGTCGATGCCGATCATCGGTGAGGGCGACAAGGAGCCGAACGACACCTACATCGAACAGCTGGTGGCCAACGCGCAGGCAGCGGTGGATGAGGTGGTGCGCCGTGGCGTGACCGATCGCGATCACATCGCCATCGGCGGCCATTCCTACGGTGCGTTCATGACCGCCAACCTGCTGGCACACACCCGCCTGTTCAAGGCCGGCATCGCCCGCAGCGGCGCCTACAACCGCACGCTCACCCCGTTCGGCTTCCAGGCCGAGGAACGCAACTACTGGCAGGCACAGGAGGTCTACCAGAAGATGGCGCCGTTCAACTACGCCGACAAGATCAAGGATCCGATCCTCTTCATCCACGGCGTGGACGACAACAACTCCGGCACGTTCCCGATCCAGAGCGAGCGCATGTTCGCCGCGGTGAAGGGCCTGGGTGGCACCGCGCGGCTGGTGATGCTGCCGAACGAATCGCATGCCTACCGCGCACGCGAATCGATCATGACCATGCTGGCCGAGAGCGAGCGCTGGCTGGAGCAGACCATTGGCCCGGCCGAGCAGGGCAAGGCGAAGAAGAAGCGCTGACCGGACCCGGTAGTGCCGGCCGCTGGCCGGCAACCTCATGGACTCACGCAAGCTGAGGTTGCCGGCCAGCGGCCGGCACTACCAGATGAAACCATTTTTGCATCGCAGCACGCTGCCCGTTCTGGTTTAGGCTTGGGGTCTGGATCCGTTGACCGAGGCCTGTGCGTCGCCGATGAACGAGTACCGCAGCAGCATCGAGTTTGCTTCTCCCGATCTTCCGCTTCGCGATGACGTGCGCCGGCTCGGCGCGCTGGTCGGCGACCTGCTGGTTGAACAGGTCTCCGCCGCGTTTCTCGACGATGTCGAGGACGTGCGCACCCGCGCCATCGCCCGTCGCGAGAACCAGGCGGCGTTGTCCGAGCTTGCCGATGGCCTGGCCGGACGCACGCCGCAGCAGGCCGAGACCATGGTGCGGGCGTTCAGCACCTATTTCCAGGTGGTCAACATCGCCGAGCGCGTGCATCGCATCCGCCGCCGCCGTGACTACCAGCGTGCCGGTACCGCAGGGGCGCAGCCCGATGGCCTGCAGGATGCGCTGCAGCACCTGAAGGCGCAGGGCGTGACGCTGGACGAGCTGGCGCAATGGCTGCCGCGCATCGACATCGAACCGGTGTTTACCGCGCACCCGACCGAAGCGGTGCGCCGCGCGCTGCTGGAGAAAGAGCAGCTGATGGTGGCCAGCCTGGTCGACAACCTTGATGGCCAGCGCACGCCGGGGGAAGCGGCCGCCGATGCCGCGCGCTTCCGCATGGCGCTGACCGCTTCGTGGCAGACCACCGATTCCTCGCCGGTGCGGCCCACCGTGGACGACGAGCGCGAGCACGTCGGCTTTTATCTGGTACAGGTGCTGTACCGGGTGATCCCGGTGCTGTACGAATCGCTGCAGCAGGCGCTGCGCGATACCTTCGGCGAAGAACTGCCGCTGCCGCGCCTGCTGCGCTTCGGCACCTGGGTGGGCGGCGACATGGACGGCAACCCGAACGTGGATGCCACCACCATCCGCAACACGCTGGATGCACAGCGGCAGGCAGTGCTGGGGCGCTACCAGAAGGAACTGCTGCAGCTGGCCAGCCTGCTCAGCCAGTCTACCGAGCGAGTGGGCGTGAGTGATGCGTTGCAGGCACGCGTGGCGCAGTACCAGCAGCTGCTGCCGCAGGTGCAGTCGCGCCCGCGCCATGCCGACATGCCGTACCGCCTGCTCAACGACCGCATGCGCGCACGCCTGCAGGCCACGCTGGATGATGGCAGCGGCGCCTACGCCGGCCCCGCCGAACTGATCGACGATCTGCAGCTGATCCTCGACAGCCTGCGCGCCAATTGCGGCGAACATGCCGGCGGCTTTGCCGTGCAGCGTCTGCTGTGGCGGGTGAAGACGTTCGGCTTCCATCTGGCGCGGCTGGATGTGCGCCAGGAATCGAGCGTGCATGCGCGTGCGCTGGCCACGGTGCTGGGCAGTGACGTAGCGTGGGACGATCTCGATGCCGTGGGGCGTGCGCGCCTGCTGGCGCCGCATGCGAGTGGTGACACGCCGTTGCCGAAGGGCGACGACGAAGGCAACCAGCGGCTGGATGCGGTGTTTGCCGCGCTGGCTGATGCACGCGCACGCCATGGCGGCGATGCACTGGGCAGTTACATCATTTCGATGGCGCACGACCGCAGCGACGTGCTGGCGGTACTGGCGCTGGCGCGGCGTGGTGGCCTGGTCGACGCCGATGACACGGTGCCGCTGGACATCGCGCCGCTGTTTGAAACCGTGGATGACCTCAAGCGCGGCACCGCCACGCTGCGCGACCTGCTGGACGACCCGGTGTATCGCACCCATCTGCGCGCGCGCGGCGACGTGCAGATGGTGATGCTCGGCTACTCGGACAGCAGCAAGGACGGTGGCATCGCCGCCTCGCGCTGGGGCCTGCAGCGCGCGCAGGTGGAACTGCTGGAGGTGGCGGCCGAGGCGGGCATCCGCCTGACCTTCTTCCATGGCCGTGGCGGCTCGATCAGCCGTGGCGGTGGGAAGACCACGCACGCGGTGGATGCTTCACCGCGCGGCAGCATCGATGGCCGCCTGCGGGTGACCGAGCAGGGCGAAGTGATCCATCGCAAATATGGCATCCGCGCGCTGGCCCTGCGCTCGCTGGAACAGGCCACCGGTGCGGTGCTGCGCGCCAGCCTGCGCCCGCGTGCCGCCGAGCCGCGCGAGGATGCGTGGCGGCCGGTGATGGACGCGGTGTCATCGGCCAGCAGCGAGGTGTATCGCGCCTTTGTTGGCCAGGCCGGCTTCATGGACTACTTCCGTACCGCCACACCCATCGACGTGATCGAGCGGATGACGCTGGGCTCGCGTCCTTCGCGCCGGCTCGGCCAGGATGCGGCACTGGGCAACCTGCGTGCGATTCCCTGGGTGTTTGCCTGGAGCCAGGCGCGTGCCGTCATTCCCGGCTGGTACGGCGTGGGCAGCGGCCTGCAGGCGGCGGTGGACGCTGGCCATGAAGAGACCCTGCGCGAAATGGCGCGTGACTGGCCGTTCTTCCGCACCTTCCTGGACGACATCGCGATGGTGCTGTCCAAGGGCGATATCACCATCGCCGAGCAGTTCTCGCTGTTGTCTGGCGACCTGCACGGGCGCTTCTTCCCGCAGGTACAGCGCGAACTGGAACTTACCCGGCACTGGCTGCTGGCGCTGATGGACCAGAAGACGCTGCTGGACCATGATGCGCGGCTGGCGCTGTCGATCCGCCTGCGCAATCCCTACGTCGATCCGATCAGCGTGCTGCAGGTGGATCTGCTGCAGCGCTGGCGGGCCAGCGGGCGCGAGGATGACGAGCTGCTGCGCGCGCTGGTGGCGTGCGTGAACGGAGTTTCGCAGGGGGTGCAGAACACGGGTTGATGCGTATCCGCCGGGCATGGCCCGGCGCTACCTGCCTCGGTGGGTGCGGGGCGTGCCCCGCACACCCTCACTCCTCCGGCGACGGAGGATTCGATGCCAGCAGTTCCAGGTGGCGCTGTTCCATTTCCTGGCGCAGTTGGCGGCGGATCAGCGCTGCGGCCTGGCGGCGCTTCTCGTCCGAGGTGACCGGCTGCAATGTTGGCACCGGCGTCGGCCGGCCTTCCTCATCCACGGCCACCATCGTGAAGAAACAGCTGTTGGCGTGGCGCACGCTGCGCTTGAGGATGTCTTCGGCCACCACCTTGATGCCGATCTCCATCGACGAGGTGCCGGTATGGTTCACCGAGGCCAGGAAGGTGACCAGCTCGCCCACCGCGATGGGCTGGCGGAACATCACCTGGTCCACCGACAGGGTGACCACATAGCTGCCGGCGTAGCGGCTGGCACAGGCATAGGCGACCTGGTCGAGCAGCCTCAGGATCGCGCCACCGTGGACCTTGCCGGAGAAATTGGCCATGTCCGGCGACATCAGCACGGTCATGGACAGCTGGTGGGTTTTCAGTTCGGTCGACATGGGCCGATTGTATCGGCGTGGCGTAGCTCTTGTAGAGCCGAGCCCATGCTCGGCTGCTCTTGTCGCAAGAAAAAGAAAGCCGAGCATGGGCTCGGCTCTACAGAAAGCAGAAGGGCCGCGTGAGCGGCCCTTCGTGTTTCTTACTTCAGCTTCGCATCGGCGCGCAGGGCGGCGGCGCGGTCGGTCTTCTCCCAGGAGAAGGCCGTGGCGTTGACGGTCTCGCCTTCGCCGTTGAGGTAGCTGAACTCCTTCGGCTTGCGGCCGAAGTGGCCGTAGGCCGCAGTCTGCTGGTACATCGGGTGGATCAGGTCCAGCATCTTGATGATGCCGTACGGGCGCAGGTCGAAGTGCTTGCGGATCAGCTTCTCGATCTTGTCATCGCTGATCTTGCCGGTGCCGAAGGTGGTGACCGAGATCGAGGTCGGCTCGGCCACGCCGATGGCGTAGGAGACCTGCACTTCGCAGCGGTCGGCCAGGCCGGCAGCAACCACGTTCTTGGCGACGTAGCGGGCCGCGTAGGCAGCCGAACGGTCGACCTTGGACGGGTCCTTGCCGGAGAACGCGCCACCACCGTGACGGGCCCAGCCGCCGTAGGTGTCGACGATGATCTTGCGGCCGGTCAGGCCACAGTCGCCCACCGGGCCGCCGATCTCGAACTTGCCGGTCGGGTTGATGTGGAACTTGGTGCCCTTGTGCAGCCACTTGGCCGGCAGCACCGGCTTGATGATTTCTTCGCGGACGGCCTCGATGAGGTCCTTCTGCTTGATGCCCGGGGCGTGCTGGGTCGACAGGACCACGGCGTCGATGGCCGAGACCACGCCGTTTTCATAGCGCAGGGTGACCTGGCTCTTGGCGTCCGGGCGCAGCCACGACAGCGGCGAGTTCTTCTTCTTGCGGATCTTGGCCTGCTGCTCGACCAGGCGGTGCGACAGGTGGATCGCGGCCGGCATGTAGCTGTCGGTCTCGTTGGTGGCATAGCCGAACATCAGGCCCTGGTCGCCAGCGCCCATTTCTTCCGGCTTCTTGCGGTCCACGCCCTGGGCGATGTGCGGCGACTGCTTGCCGATCAGGTTCAGCACGCCGCAGGTGGCGCCGTCGAAGCCGACGTCGGAGCTGTCGTAGCCGATGTCCGTGATGACCTTGCGGGTCAGCGCTTCCAGGTCGATCCAGGCGCTGGTGGTGATTTCACCGGCCACGATGGCAACGCCGGTCTTGACCATGGTCTCGCAGGCCACGCGGGCACGCTGGTCCTGGGTCAGGATCGCGTCCAGCACCGCATCGGAGATCTGGTCGGCAACCTTGTCCGGATGGCCTTCAGAGACCGACTCGGAGGTGAAGAGATAGCTGGACATCAGGCGTAATATCCCTTGATTCGGATGGAAAGATGGGCGCGCATGATACACGGGGTGCGCCGCCTGTGCATTGTGAACCGGTACCGGTTGCCGGTGGTTAAGCCCGCGTAGGCCTGGCAGGGGCCGTCGTGACGGGATTGGGGCCCGGCCTCGAGGCCCAGTGTTCCACCAGCGTGACGACGGACGGGGCTGTCCAACCCCGGACCGCGCAGGCCGCGACCCTGCCGGACCGGCCGTCATCGTTCTGCCCCGAAACCGCCATCTGGCTGCCGCCTGCCGGGCGCAGGCTGTCGGCCAATCCGGCCGCCGGGCATGAGTGGATCCGCCATGCAGGAACTCGAACAGCGTCTCCAGCAACGCTTCCCCGATTGGTTCCATGGCCGTCGTGGCCAGCTGGCACGGCCGCTGCTGCGCAGCGTCGGTCGCTGGTCGCGGTTGGACCAGATCGAGGCCTTCCTGAAGCGCAGTGCAGGGTTGCGCGGATTCGGCTTCGTCGCCGCCGCCCTGGAATTCGTCGATGGCCAGTACCAGGTGGATCCGGCCGCGCTGGCGAAGATCCCGGCCACCGGCCGCCTGCTGATTGTTGCCAACCATCCGTCCGGGGCGCTGGACGCGCTGGCGCTGCTGGACGCGGTCGGACGCATCCGCCGTGACGTGCGGATCGTGGCGAACGATCTGTTGGGGGCTATCGCGCCACTGCAGGATCTGCTGTTGCCGGTGCGCATCCTTGGCGGCAAGGCCCAGCGCGGCAGTCTGCACGCGGTGGAGGAGGCGCTGGCCGCCGAGCAGTGCGTGATCGTGTTCCCGGCCGGCGAGGTCTCGCGCCTCTCGCTGCGAGGCATCCGCGATGGTCGCTGGCAGCGCGGGTTCGTGCGCTTTGCCCGCGCCGCCGGGGCGCCGGTGCTGCCAGTGCGGGTGGAAGCGCGCAACTCGGCGCTGTTCTACGGCGCATCAACCCTGTTCAAGCCGGCCGGCACCGCCCTGCTGGCACGCGAGATGTTCACCCGTCGTGGCCGCCCGCTGCGGCTGAGCATCGGCGAGCCGATGCGGCTGGGCGATGGCGGTGACCCGGGCGCACAGCTGCTGGCGGTACGTCGCGCGCTGTATGCGCTGGGCCGCAATGGCGCGGCCGGCAATGCCGCTGCCTGCGCAGGCCCTGAGCCGCTGGCCGCCCCGGTGCCCCCTTCGCAGGTCGCTGCAGGGATTGCCGCAGCGACCCAGCTGGGCCAGACCGCCGATGGCAAGCAGATTCTGCTGGCCACCTGTACTGCCGATTCGCCGCTGCTGCTGGAGCTGGGCCGCCTGCGCGAACTGACCTTCCGCCAGGTGGGCGAGGGCACCGGGCGCAGCCGTGACCTCGACAACTACGACCCGCAGTACGAGCACATCGTGATCTGGGACGCCGCCGCGCAGCGCATCGCCGGCGCGTACCGGATCATGCGCGGCGCCCACGCACTGGCCCGGCACGGCCTGTCCGGGCTCTACAGCGCGTCGCTGTTCCGCTATTCCGACGATGCCATCACCCACATCGCCGAGGGCCTGGAACTGGGCCGCAGCTTCGTGGTGCCCGACTACTGGGGCAGCCGCAGCCTGGACTATCTGTGGCAGGGCATCGGCGCCTACCTGCAGTGCCGGCCGGGCATCCGCTACCTGTTCGGCGCCGTGTCGATCAGCGCGGCGCTACCGCGTGAAGCGCGCGAGCAGCTGGTGGCGTACTACCAGCGCTATTACAGCGGTACCGCTGGCCTGGCCGAATCGAACCGCCCGTTCCAGTACTTCGCCGCACCGCCCAGTTTCGGTGAGCTGGATGCAGGCGCCGCGTTCGAGGTGCTCAAGGCCAACCTGGCTGCGCTCGGTACCGGCGTACCCACGCTGTACCGCCAGTACACCGATCTGTGTGAACCCGGTGGTGCCCGCTTCCTCGCCTTCGGTGTCGACCCGGACTTCAGCGATTCGATCGACGGCCTGATCGAAGTGGACCTGTGTGCGATCCGGCCGAACAAGCGCAAACGCTACCTGCGCGACGCGGGGACGCCGGCATGAGCGCGCTGGCGAACCTGTCGCCGCGCCGGCGCGCAGTATTCGTCTCCGATGTGCATCTGGGTTCACGTCATTGCCATGCCACCGAGCTGGCACGGTTCCTCTTGCAGCTGCGTTGCGAACGGTTGTACCTGGTCGGCGACATCATCGACCTGTGGTGGATGGCGCATCGCCGGGCCAATTGGCGGCAGTCACACAGCGAAGTCATCCAGGCCCTGCATGCATTGCGCCGTGCGGGTACCGAGATCATCTACATCCCCGGCAACCACGATGCCTCGCTGCGCCAGGTCTGTGGGCTGATGCTGCCGGCGATGCAGGTCCGCCGCCGCGCCATCCACGTGACCGCCGATGGCCGCCGGCTGCTGGTCGCGCATGGGGACGAGTACGACGGCGTGACCCACTTCGGTGGCCTGCAGGAGAAATTCGGCGATTGGCTGTACTACCGCATCCTGACCGGCAACCAGGCGCTGAACGCGGTGCGGCGGCTGCTGGGCATGCGCTACTGGTCATTGTCTGAATTCCTGAAGAAGCGCAGCGGCGCCGCCGAACGCTACATCGAGCGCTTCGTGCAGGCCGGGCTGGACGATGTCCGCCGTCGCGGGCTGGATGGCATCGTCTGTGGCCACATCCACCGAGCTGCGTTGATTGAACGCGATGGCCTGGTCTACGCGAACGACGGCGACTGGGTGGAAAGCCTGACCGCGCTGGCCGAAGACCATGATGGCGCGCTGCGCCTGCTGGACCACAACGGCCAGACGCTGGCGGAGCTGCCGGGCGCACGCATGTCGCAGGCGGCGTAACCCGCCCGCGTCTGTACCCTTGTAGAGCCGAGCCCATGCTTGGCTGCCGTTACACGCAATGAAGAGCAGCCGAGCATGGGCTCGGCTCTACATGCACCGCCCGCAAGCCGCTAGCATCGGCCCATGGACTCCCTGACCCAGATCGTGCTCGGTGGCGCCGTCGCTGCTGCCATCGCCCCGCCTGGCCACCGCCGCGCGGCCCTGCTGGCCGGTGCCGCGCTTGGCACCCTGCCGGACCTCGACGCCCTGTGGCTCGGTTTCACCGCAGCCGATCCGGTGGCGAACATGATCGAGCACCGCAGTTTCAGTCATTCGCTGCTGGTGCTGCCCTGGGTGGCCGCATTGATCTGGTGGCTGTTCAAGCGCTTCGGCAATGGCCGCGTCGCGCAGTCACCGCTGCGCTGGTTCTGGGCGATCCAGCTGGCGCTGGTCACCCATCCGCTGTTGGATGCGTTCACCGTCTACGGTACCCAGCTGTGGTGGCCGTTGCGGCCACATCCGACCATGGGTTCCAGTGTCTTCATCATCGATCCTGGCTACACGGTATGGCTGCTGCTGGGCTGCGTGCTGGCCTGGTTCGGTCGCGCCCGGTCCTGGGTGGGCAAGGTGCTGGGCGTGGCGCTGCTGATCAGCAGTGGCTACCTGGGCTGGGGCCTGATCGCCAAGGCACTGGTCGACCGTGCCGCGCAGCAGAGCCTGTCCGCGATGGGCCTGGGCGATGCGCCGCGCTTCTCGGTGCCGATGCCGTTCAACACCCTGCTGTGGCGGGTGGTGGCGATGACGCCCAACGGCTACGTGGTGGGTGATCGCTCGCTGGTGGCCGACCACGGGCCGATGCGGTTCGAAGGCCATGCGTCCAACGTGCAGGCCTTGCGCGAAGCGGGGGGCATTCCGGCAGTGCGGCGCCTGCAGTGGTTCAACCGTGGCTTCATGCGTGCGCAGGTCGTGGACGGCCGGCTGGTGCTGAGCGACCTGCGCATGGGCCTGGAGCCGGACTACACCTTCAACTTCGCCGTGGCCGAGCAGGTCGACGGGCAGTGGCGGCCAATCACGCCCGAGCAGCTGCGGGCGGATTACAGCAGTCCCGCCGCGCGCGCTGATGCCGGGCGCCGGCTGGCGGCGATGTGGCAGCGGATCTGGCATGCGCCCGTAGTCGGCGCTGTCGAGTAGATCCACGCCATGCGTGGATGCGGGAGCATTGGTGCCGCGTCGGCTCAATACACCGTGGCGCGGCCCTGCACGAACGAATAGAAGAACACCGCATTCGGGTCGTTCTGCACCAGGCGGAACTCGCGGCGCATGCCTTCCACGGTTTCCTCGTCCACCGAGCCGGCCTGCAGCAGCTGGTCGGCCGCCGACAGCAGCAGCTGCTCCCAGAACGCGATCATCGTCTTGCGGCGCGCCGGTTCACGGTTGTCCAGGTGGATGGTCTTGATCTCGGTGTGCACGTCGCGGAAGCCGCCGGCCAGCAGCAGGTTGCCCAGCTTGGCGCCGACGAACGGGTCGCCACCATGGTCGTACTGGAAATCGTTGAACGCCATCCAGTAGCGCCAGATGTGCGGCGAATACGGATCGAGCAGGAAAGAGGCGTTCATCACCTCGGTGATGTACACCGGCGAACCCGGTGCCAGCACGCGGCGCACTTCGCTGAGTACGCGCGCCGGTGACGGCACGTGTTCCAGCACCCAGCACAGGAACGCGGAGTCGAAGCTGCGGGCCTCGAACGGCAGCTCGCCGGCATCGGCCTGCTGCAGGGTGTACCGGTCGCTGCACCATGGCGTACGCGCCAGGTTTTCGCGTGCGGTAGCCAGCTGCGCTTCGCTCAGGTCCACGCCGGTCACGTGCAGCTCGGGAAAGCGGCGCAGCAGGATCTCGGTCTGTGCACCAACGCCACTGCCGACTTCCAGCAGGCGCCGCGCGCCGCTGTAGTCGATCTGGCCGAAGATGCTCGATTCCAGCAGCCGGGCCTGGGTCATGAGGCGCTGCTGCTCGGTGCCGGAAAACCCGTGGAGGTACGTGGGAGAGGAGATCGGCGGGGTCATGGAGGCGGGCTCTCGGAGTTCAATTCGGTCGAGCAGGCTCGACGTTGCGACGCGGCAGGGCGGTCAGGCGGCCGAAGGCAGCGCCGGTTCCCCGGCGATCAGGCGGTCGAAGTACTCGGTGGTCAGCGCGATCTGGCTCTGTGGGTCTTCGGCACGGTTGACCACGGCGCGGAAGGCGGCGTTCTCCGGCCGGTCCTTGGCATACCAGCCCAGGTGCTTGCGCGCGATGCGCACGCCCTGCGGCTCGCCATAGAACGCATGCAGCGCATGCAGGTGGCCGAGCAGGATGTCGCGCACTTCCGCCAACGACGGCGGTGGCAGTTCGTCGCCGGTGGCCAGGTAGTGCGCCACCTCGCGGAAGATCCACGGCCGGCCCTGTGCGGAGCGGCCGATCATCACCGCGTCCACGCCGGTTTCCTTCAGCACGTAGGCCGCCTTCTGCGGCGAATCGATATCGCCGTTGGCGATCACCGGAATGCGCAGTGCGGCCTTGATCTCGCCGATGGTGGCGTACTCGGCCTGGCCGGTGTAGTGCTGGTCGCGGGTGCGGCCGTGCACGGCCAGTGCAGCGATACCGCTGTCCTCGGCGATGCGCGCGATCAGCGGGCCATTGCGGTGGTCACAGTCCCAACCGGTGCGGATCTTCAGCGTGACCGGCACGTCCACCGCGTTGACCACGGCTTCGAGGATGCGCGCCACCAACTGCTCGTCGCGCATCAGCGCCGAGCCGGCCCAGGCGTTGCACACCTTCTTGGCCGGGCAGCCCATGTTGATGTCGATGATCTGCGCGCCGTGGTCGACGTTGTAGCGCGCGGCCTCGGCCAGCTGCTGCGGCTCGGTCCCGGCGATCTGCACGCTGATCGGTGCCGGTTCGCCGTCATGGTCCATGCGGTGGATCGACTTGCGCGTGGTCCAGAAGCG
This sequence comes from Stenotrophomonas sp. Sm10, assembly GCF_030985515.1. Classification (NCBI taxonomy): domain Bacteria; kingdom Pseudomonadati; phylum Pseudomonadota; class Gammaproteobacteria; order Lysobacterales; family Lysobacteraceae; genus Stenotrophomonas; species Stenotrophomonas sp. Sm10. The sequence goes on along the minus strand of NZ_JAPTFO010000001.1, from coordinate 18,719 downwards.
CGGGTCGCTGATGGTCATTTCCGAGGCGGCCAGGCCCGCGCCCAGCCGTTTGCACAGCAGGCGGAAGGGTTTGTCGGTGACGCCGGCCATGGGCGCCAGCACGACGTTCGGAGCAATGGTGTACGGGCCGATCTGCATGCGCCCATTGTAGGGCGCCGACAGCGACGCGGCCGTATCGGCTGCGCCCCGGTTCAGGCCGATCGGCACCGACCTCATGCCGTACCGGCATCAGCAGATGCTTGACGGTTGCTTCCGCCGCCCCCAAGGGCGGGCGAAGGTGGGCGGCTACCCCAGGCGCTGCCAGGCCTGGCGGGTACCCAGGGCGAAGGCCAGCCCCAGGCTGAGGCAGACCAGTGAACTGACCATCCAGAAGCGCCGGCCGTTGTGGCCGGGCCGCAGCAGCGCCAGCCCGAAGCCCATCGCGGCGCGCAGCAGCAACAGCAGGGCGATGCCCGACAGGACCAGACGACTGGCCGGCAGTGGCGAATGCCAGCCCGCAGCGGCCAGTGCGTACAGCGTCCAGGCCACCAGCACGGCCGTGATGCCGGCGGTCATCAGCGGTGGCCACCAATGCCCGGCCTGTGCCAGCCGGACCACGCGCTGGGCGGCACCGAAGTACCTGTACCACGCGGCGCCGAAGGCGATGCAGCCGATATGCAGCAGCGCCGCAGCGGCACTGCCTGCGGCCGCGACCAGCAACCAAGGGAATCCGTCCATGTCCTGCCCGTGCAAGGAAGCTGCGCGGATCGTGAGCGAGGGGCAGGATGTGGGCAATGCGACAGGCGGTCGCAGGGGCTGGGCAATGGGCGAAAGAAAGGCCCAGGTGCCTGTGCACCCGGGCCTTGTCATCCACGCGTGGCGTGGAATTACTTGGCTTCGGCGTCGGCCGGGGTGAAGCGCGGCATCGCCGCTGCAGCGCCTTCCTTCTCGGTCGAGCGACCGGCGAACTGGTTGGCAAAGCGCACGTGGCGGGCGAACGGTGCATCGGCCACCTGTGCCAGCGACGCAGCCAGCGCACCGTTGAAGGCATCACCAGCACCGGTGGTGTCGATGGCCTGCACCTGTTCGGCACCGACGCGGTAGTACGGCTGGGTATCGCCGCGCAGGTTCTCGTCGGCGTGAGAGACGAACACGCCCACCGAACCCAGCGTCACCACCACCGTGCCGTTGCCGACCAGCTTGCGGCACAGCGCATGCAGGCTGGCGCCATCCAGCGCCGCGACGTCGTTGGCATCCACGCGCTCGCCGACATGGCGGCCGAGCAGGGCGGCGAACTCGGTCTCGTTCGGGGTGATCACATCGGCCAGCTTGAGCAGGCCGATGGTCGAGGGCGCATCGGCCGGCGCGGTGTTGAGCACGGTGGTGACACCGGCCTCGCGGGCCGTGGCCAGCGCCGCTTCGATGGTCTGCACCGGCGATTCCAGCTGCACCAGCACCACCTTGGCACCGGCCAGCAGGGCCTGCTGCTGTTGCAGGAAATCGGTGCCCAGCGCGGCATTGGCGCCGGGGCCGATCACGATCGTGTTGCGGCCACGGGCATCGACGTAGATGCCGGCGGTGCCGGTCGGCTCGCTGCTGGCCTCGGCGATCAGCGCGAAGCCATCGTGCGCAGCCAGTTCGCGCGCAGTGGCGCCACCGGCGTCATCGCCCAACGCACACACGAAGTGGGTGTCCGCACCAGCGCGGCAGGCCGCCACGGCCTGGTTGAAGCCCTTGCCACCGGGGCCGGTGCTGTAGCGGCCGGCAATGGTCGCACCCGGTGCCGGCAGCGTTTCGCACCGCCACACGTGATCGACATTGAAGGAACCGACGACAACGACACTGCTGCTCATAGGAAATCTTTTCTCAACCAGGGGTTCAACTGAAGTGCGTCAGCACGCCGGCGATGGTCGCCGTCATGAAGGTGGCAATGGTACCGCCCAGCACCGCGCGCAGGCCGAACTTGGCCAGGTCGTGGCGGCGCTCCGGCGCCAGGCCACCGATACCGCCGATCTGGATCGCGATCGAGCTGAAGTTGGCGAAGCCGCACAGCGCGTAAGTGGCAATCAGGCGGCCTTCGGCGGACAGGCTCACGCCCGGGATCTGGCCGTTCACGATCTGCGACAGTTCGGTGTAGGCGACGAACTCGTTGATCACGACCTTCTGGCCGATCAGCGAGCCGACGGTGGTGGCGTCGGCCCACGGCGTGCCGATCACCCAGGCGATCGGGGCCAGCAGATAGCCGAAAATGGTCGACAGGTTGGTCGGCTTGCCGATGGCAGCGGCCAGGCCGGTCACTTCGCCCACCCAGGTCAGCGGCGCGTTCAGCAGCGCGATAAGGGCGATGAAGGCCAGCAGCATCGCGCCGATGTTCAGTGCCAGCTTCAGGCCGTCACCGGCGCCGGCAGCGGCGGCATCGATGATGTTGCTGGAGGTCTTTTCGACTTCCATCTTCACCGTGCCGCGGGTCAGCGGGGTGCCGGTTTCCGGAATCAGCAGCTTGGCCACGACCAGGGTGGCCGGGGCCGCCATGATGCTGGCCGCCAGCAGGTGCTTGGCGTAGAAAGCCTGCTGCGCCGGATCGCCGCCGCCCAGCATGCCCACGTAGGCCGCCAGCACGCCGCCGGCGATATGCGCCATGCCGCCGATCATCATGGTCAGCAGTTCGGACTGGGTCATCCTGGCGATGTACGGGCGAACGGTCAGCGGCGCCTCGGTCTGGCCGATGAAGACGCTGGCGCAGACGCTGGTGGTTTCCGCGCCGGACACGCGCATCACCTTGGTGATCGACCAGGCCATCACGCGCACGATCGCCTGCATGACGTTGAGGTGGTACATCACCCCCATCAGCGCCGAGAAGAAGATGATGGTCGGCAGCACCTGGAAGGCGAAGATGAAGCCGTAGTTCTTGGTGTCCATCAACGAGCCGAAGATGAAGCCCGAGCCCTCGTTGACGAAGCTGAGGATCTTGACGAAGCCCTTGCCCAGCGCATCGAACACGTCGCGCCCGCCCGGCACCAGGATCACCAGCGCCGCAAAGGCGATCTGCAGGGTGATACCGGTGGCAACCAGCTTCCAGTCAACTGCACGCTTGTTGTTGGAAAACAACCAGGTGATGCCGATCAGCACCGCCAACCCGAACAGGCCGAAGCCGATCCTGCCCAAACCTTCGACCATGTGAGTGACTCCCCTGGGGCGTCGCGAAAAACGGGAAGCCTAGTGCAGGGCAGGGGCCGGGGCAAGAAAAAGCAGCGTGCGCGCACCCAACGGTACCGATCGGGCCAGCAACGGCAAGGGCTTGCGGCCGGCGGCGGCAGGTAGAATGGAGTTCGATCCCGGCCCGGATGCGGGCCCGCAGCAGGAGATTCGCATGCAATACCGTCGCTTGGGCTCCACCGGCCTGCCGATTTCCGCCCTGTCCTTCGGCGCCTGGGTGACCTTCGGTGACCAGATCCCGCGCGACGAGGCCCGCAACCTGGTGGCGGCCGCCTGGGATCATGGCGTCAACTTCTTCGACAATGCCGAGGGCTATGCCAACGGCCGCGCCGAACAGGTGATGGGCGATGTGATCGCCGACCTGCGCCTGCCGCGCGACGGTTTCTGCGTCTCCAGCAAGGTGTTCTTCGGCAGCGCCAAGGACCCGCGGCCGACCCAGCGCGGCCTGTCGCGCAAGCATGTGACCGATGCCTGCCACGCCGCGCTCAAGCGCCTGCGGGTGGATTACCTGGACCTCTATTACTGCCACCGCCCGGATCCGGACGCACCGGTCGCCGAGACCGTGCATGCCATGGACACCCTGGTGCGGCAGGGCAAGATCCTCTACTGGGGGACCTCGGAGTGGTCGGCCGTGCAGATCCAGCAGGCGCTGGACATCGCGCAGGCGCGCAACCTGCAGGGCCCGTCGATGGAGCAGCCGCAGTACAACCTGCTGCACCGCGAGCGCGTGGAGGTCGAGTACGCGCCGCTGTATGCCGGCGCCGGACTGGGCACCACCATCTTCTCGCCGCTGGCCTCGGGCCTGCTCACCGGCAAGTACGACCAGGGCATTCCGGCCGATGCGCGGCTGGGCCGGGAAGGCATGCAGTGGTTGCAGGACCTGGTGCTGGGTGCCGACGCCGAAGCCCGCCTGGCCCAGGTGCGCCGCTTCAGCGAGGTGGCGCGTGCGCTGGGGCAGGCGCCGGCCACGCTGGCCATCGCCTGGTGCCTGCGCAACCCGAACGTCTCCAGCGTGATCCTCGGTGCCAGCCGGGTCAGCCAGCTGCTGCAGAACCTGCAGGCACTGGAAGCGCTGGAGCAGGTCGACGCCGCCCGCTGGGCCGACGTCGAAGCCGCCTTCGCCTGAATCCCGGGGCCGACCGGGCCTGGGCCTCGGTCGGGCCGGCTCGGGCCCGTGCCTCGGTAGAGTCGGCTGTTGGTCGACTGCTGTTGCTCGAAGCAGTCGACCAACAGTCGACTCTACACACATGCGGCGCCATTTGATTGATGCGATCTATCGAATCTGAAGATTCGATCATTAATCCAATCAATCAAGTTGAGAATGGTTGTTGATTGTCAACTGAGAATCATTATCATTTAACTCGTCCCTCGCACGAGTCCAGATGCTCATGAATGCTCAACCTGTACTGCTGCGCCCCGAAACGCTGACCCTCCGCGATCGTCCGGTCCGTGTCGTTCCGCCGGAAGAGGTCATCGACAGCGAAGCCCTGCTCAAGGGCCGTCGTGAAATCCTGATCCAGCACGGCGACCGCTTCTATCGCCTGCGGCACACCAGCAACGACAAGCTGATCCTGACCAAGTAATCGCGGTCTGGTCGCCCGCCTCCCTCCCTCCTGCCGGCAGCGCCGACAGGGTGGGCGACCCGTCCGCTCCCGCTCTCTCCCCCTCGGTCTACCGCGTGCACCTTCCGGGTGCGCCGGTAACCGGGGGTTCCCCTGCCTGACCGAACGAACCCGATGACCCGCCATACCGCCCTTTGCCTTGCTGTCTGGATGGCGCTGCCGCTGTCCGCCCACGCTGCTGCCACTGCTGCCCCCGATGCGCGCGAATTCGATCGGGTGCAGGTCACCGCCACCCGCACCGAGCGGGCGCTGAGCGACGTGGCGGCCACCGTGGATGTCATCGACCGTGAGCAGATGGACCGGCACCTGGTGCAGGACATCAAGGATCTGGTGCGCTACGAGCCGGGCCTGTCGGTCACCCGCAGCGCGACCCGCTTCGGCCTGGATGGTTTCCGCATCCGTGGCCTGGACGGCAACCGCGTGCGCATCCAGACCGACGGCATCGTCATGCCGACCCGGTTCGACATCGGTTCGTTCGCCAGTTCCAACCGCAACTTCACCGACCTCGATACGCTCAAGCGCGTCGAGATCGTGCGTGGACCGGCCAGCCCGCTGTACGGCTCCGATGCACTCGGTGGCGTGGTCGCGTTCGTGACCAAAGACCCGGCCGACTATCTCAAGGACGGCAAGAACAGCTACTTCGGCCTGAAGTTCGGCTACGACGGTGAGTGGAAGGGCCTGCTCGGCGGTGCCACGGCCGCCTTCGGTTGCGACCACTGGAGCGGCCTGGTCAACGTCAATCACCACCAGGGCCAGGAAACGGACAACAAGGGCACGGTTCGCAGCGACAACGACACCCGCACCGCGTCCAATCCGCAGGATCGCGACGGCCGCAGCCTGCTCAGCAAACTGGTCTATGCACCCAGCGAGGACCAGCGCTTCCGCCTGACCGTGGAAGGCAACGAAGACACCACCGATACCAATGTGCTGTCGGCGATCGCCAGCGTTGCACCGCGCCCCGGCGCGATGGCTGCGGCCACTGGCATGAAGTCCCACGACACCCAGAAGCGCAACCGCGTCTCCTTCGCCCACGAGATGGATGCGCTGGACCAGCCGTTCGCCGACAGCCTGCATTGGCAGGTGTACGCGCAGAACAGCGAAACCCGGCAGCAGACCGACGAGACCCGCACCGACGGCACCCGTCGCCACCGCGTGTTCTCCTTCGACCAGCATGCCTATGGCCTGCAGGCGCAGTTCAACAAGGCGTTCGCCACCGGCAGCGTCGAGCACGCTTTGACCTACGGTTTCGAAGGCACCCGTACCGAGATCCGCCAGAAGCGCGACGGCTATCAGGTCAGTAAGGCTGGCGTGGTCAGCAACACGGTGCTGCCGGACACCTTCCCGGTGCGTGACTTCCCGATCAGCAAGACTACCGAGCTGGGCCTGTATGCACAGGATGAGATGCGCTTTGCCGATGGCAGGCTGTCGCTGGTGCCGGGCGTGCGCGTGGACCGCTACGAGCTGAAGCCGGAAGTGGACAGCATCTTCGCCGAAGACAACCCGACCACGGCCGTGGCGCAGCTGAAGAAGACCAGCGTGTCGCCGAAGCTGGGCATGGTCTGGCGCTTTGCCGACGAATGGTCGCTGTTCGCCGGTTATGCGCGTGGCTTCCGTTCGCCGCCGTACAACGACGTCAACATCGGCCTGACCAACATCGCCTTCCGCTATACCGCCATCGCCAATCCGGACCTGAAGCCCGAAACCAGCGACGGTTACGAACTGGGCCTGCGCTTCATCGCGCCGGCGGCGTACGTCAGCGTCAGCGGCTACTACAACGACTACAAGGATTTCATCGAGTCCAACGTCGATACCGGTCGCAACGCGCAGGGTTTGACCGTGTTCCAGTCGCAGAACATCGCCGACGCGCGCATCTATGGCGCGGAAATGAAGGCCGGCATCGAGTTTGGCGAACTCAGCCCGGCGCTGAAGGGCTGGGCGCTGCGCAGTGCGTTGGCATGGTCGCGTGGTGACAACCGGACCGATGACGAACCGCTGGCCTCGGTCGATCCGCTGCGTGGCACGCTGGGCCTGATGTACGACACCGATACCTGGGGCGTCGAACTGGCCGGTACCTTCGTGCAGCGCAAGAAGCGCCTGCCGCCGCCTGCGGCGCAGACCAATCCGAACGCACCGGCGCCGTTCGTCTACCAGCCGGCCGGCTACGGCGTGCTGGACCTGATGGCGCACTGGAACTTCGCGCCGGGTGCCACCTTCAATGTCGGCGTGTTCAACCTGGCCGACAAGCGCTACATCGAATGGTCGTCGATCACCCCGAGCCTGATCACCGATCGCGCACTGAGCGATCGTTTCAGCAGCCCGGGCCGCACCTTCTCCGCCAGCCTTGCCGTTTCCTGGTGATCTCATGAGCCGAGCCTTGTCCGCACGCAGGAATGACTCCATCGCCGCGCCGAACAGCGCGGCCTGGCCGACCCCGGCACAGCTGGCCACGCTCGGCACCGTGTTGTGCCTGTACCACGCCGACGGCAACGAGCTGGGCGGCTGGCGCCAGGCCGTACGCGTACACGCCTGCCAGGGCGTGGACAGCGAGGGCCTGCGCGAAAGCCTGTGCTTCCTTGATGGCCGCGGCCGCTGCGTGTGGCGCCTGTACCTGCTGCCCGACAGTGATTTCCTGGCCTGGGACCGTCTGGTCGCGCCGCTGCCGCCGGGACCGGAACACGACAGCGAGGCGAGCGTTGGCGAACGCCTGTGGCGGCGCCTGGCCGGCCATCTTGGCGGCCAGCGCTGGCGCCTGTGCGCGCTGCGCCTGCATGCCGCCGACGACGGACGCACGCTGGCCGCCAGTCTGTCGACCCTGTCCTCGCTGGGCGCGGCCACCGCGCGCCGCATCGCACGCCTGGAAGGTGCTGAAGGCGAGCTGGTGATCGACGACTGCTGCTGTGCCGACGCCGCCTGGCGTCCGGCGCCCCAGATTCCCGGCGACCTGCCGCTGATCCGCCTGTGACCCTCTCCTGATGGAACGCCCGTTGGCCACGGATGGCCCCTCAATGAATCTGCAACCCCGAAGGAAGACCCCGATGAAGCTCCAGACAGCCAGCGCCATGCTGCTGCTCGCCGCCAGCGGCGTGGCCAGCGCGCAGCCCTCCGATATCGCCCGCGACCACGACAGCATCCTCGCCATGCAGGGTGAGTACACCGTGGACTTCGCCTTCGACGAGACCGTGCGGCTGAAGCCGGGCTACGAGCGTGCACCGGCGATGCGCAGCGGCGGCAGCGAAGTGGTCATCGTGGTCGAGGACACCCCGAAGCGCATCGTGCTGCAGCACCTGCTGCTGGATGAAAAGAGCGGCCACATCACCAAGCACTGGCGCCAGGACTGGGTGTACGAAGCACCGAACCGTTTCGAGTTCAGCGCCGACCAGACCTGGAAGGTGCGCAGTATTCCGTCGGCGGTGAACCAGGGCGCCTGGACCCAGTGCGTGTACGAAGTGAGCGACGCACCGCGCTACTGCGGCACCGGCACCTGGACCTACGCCAACAACGTGCCGAGCTGGACCAGCGATCTGAGCTGGCGCCCGCTGCCGCGCCGTGAGTACACCAAGCGCAGCGACTACAACGCGCTGGCCGTGATCAACCGCCACACGCTGACCCCGAACGGCTGGACGCACGAACAGTTCAACACCAAGGTGCAGCGCAACGCCGATGGCAGCCAGGTGGAGATCGCACGCGAGTTCGGCTTCAACGACTACGTGAAGACCACCGAGGTCGACTTCACCCCGGCGCGCAACTACTGGAAGGCCACCGCCGGTTACTGGGCCAAGGTGCGCCAGCGTTGGGATGGTTTCCTGACCCAGGCGCCGGGCGTGCACCTGAAGACCAGGATCGACGGCATGGCGATGATCATCCCGCTGTTCACCCAGGCCGAAGAGATCCAGTCCGGCAAGAAGGTGAAGGACAAGCAGATTGACGACGTGTTCGCCAAGTACGTGGAAAAGGCCCAGTAGAGCCACGCCATGCGTGGATGTGCTTGTTCCTTGAACACTGGCAACGCCGTCATGTGCACTTGGTAGGTGCCGAGCTTGCTCGGCACGCGCCCCGGTCCGGCGCCGCCTCAGGCCTCACGCAGCGCCAATGCCGGCGGCGTATGCAGGATCGCCCGCGTACCCCACCAGCCTGCCAGCAGGCTCAGCCCGATGCCGACCACGCCGCCGATCAGCAGGCCCGGCCACGGCGGCAGCAACGGCAGCTCGAACACCTTCTGCGAGACTGCCACGCCGATGACGGCCGCCGCGCCCACCGCGAGCAACGCGGCCAGCGTGCCCAGTGCGCCGAACTCCACCAGCACCGCGCCACGCAGCTGGCGCCGGGTCGCGCCCAGCGTGCGCAGCACCGCGCTGTCGTAGCGGCGCTCGCCCGCCGTGGCCTGCAGTGCGGCGAGCAGCACCAGCACGCCGGCCAGCAGGCTGAACACCATCACCAGCTGCACCGCCTGCGCGACCCGCTCCATCACATCGCGCACCTGCGAGATCACCGCGTCCACGTCCAGCAGCGACAGGTTGGGCTGCGCGCGCACCAGCTCGCCCAGCCCAGCCGCGTTGCCGGCCGGCAGATGGAACGCCGACAGCAGGTTGTGCGGGGTGTCGCCCACCGCATTGGGATTCAGCAGCACGAAGAAGTTCGGCCGGAAGGTGTTCCAGTCGGCCTTGCGCACACTGGTGACGGTGAACTCGCGCTCCTGCTCGCCTACTGAAATGGTGATGCGGTCGCCCGGATACACGCCGTAGCGCTTGGCCCAGCCGATTTCAACCGACGCCTCCGCCGCCGTGCTGTCGGGCGTCCAGAAGGTGCCGTTCATCAGCGTGTTGGCCGGCGGGAAGCTGCTGCGCCAGCTGAAGTTCAACGGCCGGTTCTCGTCGTCGTCATCGCGCTGGGCTTCGCCTGACGCCGGCTGCCCGCTCTGGTCCGGCAAGCGATCCACGCGCAGCGGCGGCTTGCCGTTGATCGCGATCAGGCGACCGGTCGCCATCGGTTCGATGCTGGCGTCGTTGGCCCCCAGTCCGCGCAGCGCGGCCAGCACGTTGTCACGCTGTCCGGGCTGGATGTTGATCAGGAAGTAGTTCGGCGTATCCGCGGGCAGGCGTTCGCGCCACTGCTGCAGCAGGCCGGGGCCGGTCACCGCCAGCAGCAACAGCGCGCACAGCGACAGCGACAGCCCGACCAGCTGCATCACCGCCAGCATCCGGCGCCGGGTCAGCGCCGCCAGGCCCAGCCGCCAGTGGCCGTGCAGACGGTGCTGCAGGCCGCGCAGCAGCTGCAGCAGCACGAAACCGACCACGCCGGCCGCCACCGCCAACGCGGCCAGGCCGCCCAGCACCCACAACGCCAGCTTGAGATCACCGGTCACCTGCACCGCCAGCAGCAGGCTGGCCGCCAGCGCTGCTACGTAGGCCAGCAGCGAGGCCGGGGGCAGGGCGGCGAAGGAGCGGTTGAGCACGCGCATCGGCGGCACCCCACGCAGGCGCAGCAGTGGCGGCAGGCCGAAGCCGAACAGCAGCAACAGGCCGATGCCGGCGCCGGTCAGCGCCGGCATTGCCTCGGGTAGCGGCAAGCGCTGCGGCACCAGGCTGCCCAGTACCTGCACCAGACCTTCCTGCGCAGCCATGCCCAGGCCGATGCCGAGTGCGCAGGCCGGCACTGCCAGCATCAGCAGCTGCAGTGCCAGACCGGACAGAATGTCGCGCTGGCGCGCGCCCAGGCAGCGCAGGATCGCCACCTGGTCGATGCGGCGCAGGGCAAAACGGTTGGCCGCCAGCGCGGTCGCCACGCCGGCAAGCAATACCGCCAGCAGCGCGCTCAGGCCGAGGAAGCGCCCGGCAAGATCAAAGGCCTGGCGCACGCCGCGCTGGGTGTCGTCCACGCTCAGCAGGCGAAGGCCTTTCACCTGTGGCAGCAGCCACTGGCGCAACGCGGCAACCTGGTCGGCGGAGCCGGCGAACATCAGGCGGTAGTTGATGCGGCTGCCGGGGCCAAGCAGGCCTGTGCCTTCCACATCGGCGCGGTTGACCAGCAGGGTGGGGGAGAGCGTCAGCAGGTCGCCACCGGTATCCGGTTCGGCCTCGATGATGCCGGCGATGCGCAGCGTGCCGGCGCCGAATTCGAGGTCATCGCCGGCTTTCAGCCCCAGTCCCTGCAACAGGCGCGGGTCGGCATAGGCCTGGCCCTTGGGCGGCATGCCGGCATCGGCGATCAGGGCGCCGCCGGGTGTGGCCCGCACCCGCAGCGCGCCACGCAGCGGATAGCCCGCCTGCACCGCCTTGATGCTGGCCATCTGGCTGGCATCACCGTTGAACAGCACGCTGCCGAAGCTGGCGATGCGGGTGTAGGCCAGTCCACGCCGCTGTGCCTCGTCGGCGAACGCCTGCGGCGGGTCATCGCGCCCGACGATGCCAAGGTCGCCGCCGAGCATTTCCGCAGCGCTGCCGGTCAGCGCCAGGTTGACCCGGTTGACCAGCGTGCCCACCGCGGTCATCACCGCCACGCCCAGCACCAGTGCGGCGAACACGGTCAGCAGGTCACCGGCCAGGGCCTCGCGACGCAGCGCGCGCCACGCGTGCCGCAGCAGGTTCATGCCTGCGCCCCATGCTCGACCGGCAGCAGCCGGCCCTCGTCGATGCGATGGATGTACTGGCAGCGCTGGGCCAGGCGCAGGTCGTGGGTGACCAGCACCAGGGTGGTGCCGCTGCCGGCGTTGAGTTCGAACAGCAGGTCGCTGATGTGCTGGCCGGTGGCGTGGTCCAGCGAGCCGGTCGGTTCGTCGGCGAACAGGATGCGCGGGCGGGTGACGAACGCACGCGCCAATGCCACGCGCTGCTGCTCGCCGCCCGACAACTGGCGCGGATAGTGGCGGGCGCGATGGGCCAGCCCGACCTGGGCCAGCACTTCATCGACCCGCGCACGGTCTTCGCGCCCGGCCAGTTCCAGTGGCAACGCGACGTTTTCGGCGGCGGTCAGCGCCGGTAGCAGGTGGAAGCTCTGGAACACGAAGCCAACCTCACGCGCGCGCAGCTGGGCCCGCGCTTCTTCATCGAGGTCGCCCAGGTCCTGGCCCGACAGCGCAATGCGGCCGCGGCTGGGCAGGTCCAGCCCGGCCAGCAGCCCGAGCAGGGTGGTCTTGCCCGAACCGGAGGCGCCGACGATGGCCGCGCTGGTGCCTTCATGGACGGTCAGGGTGATGTTGTCCAGTATGTGGACTTCACCCTCCGGGCCCTGCACGGATTTGCCGACCTGGTCGACGGCGATGGCGACGGGCGTGCTGCGGGGGGACAGGCTGTCGATGAGGAGACTCCAATGCGCAAGACGGGATGGAGCCGGCGAGCCGGCGCGATGGTGGTGCTGCTGCTAGGGTTCCTGCTGTTGCCGGGGCTGGCCTGTGCCAAAGGTCCGGCCCGCACCGTGCTGGTGCTCGGCGACAGCCTCAGTGCCGCCCACAATATCCCTGCCGACGCCGGCTGGGTCAGCCTGCTGCAACAGCGGGTCAGGCAGCAGTCGAAAACCCCGGCGCGCATCGTCAACGCCAGCATGAGCGGCGAGACCACCGCCGGCGCGCTGACCCGCCTGCCGGGCCTGCTGGCGAAGGAAAAGCCGACGGTGGTGGTGATCGCGCTGGGCGGCAATGACGCATTGCGTGGGCTGACCCCGGCGCAGGTGCAGGGCAACCTGGAAAAGATGGTGCAGGTTAGCCAGAAGGCCGGCGCGAAGGTATTGCTGCTGGGCATCGACGTACCGCCCAACTACGGGCCGGCCTATCGCCAGCGCCTGGCTGCGGCCTACAAGGCGCTGGCCACGCAGTACGAGGTGCCGCTGCTGCCCTTCCTGCTGGAAGGCGTGGCCCTGCAGCCGGGCATGATGCAGGCCGACGGCCTGCACCCCACGGCGCAGGCGCAACCGAGGGTGCTGGACAACGTCTGGCCGCTGCTCAGGCCGCTCCTCTGAACCGTTTGTGTACCTCTTGACGGAACTTCACATCGCGTCCACCGTCGATCCGGCATGTTTCACAAAGCTGAAGTTAGAGGGAATCACATGCGTCAGACGAAGGAGACCTCCGGCTTGGTGCTGGTGGTCGAAGACAACCGCAACATCTCCGAGATGATCGGCGAATACCTGGAAGGTCGCGGCTTCGAAGTCGACTATGCACAGGACGGCCTGGATGGCTACCGCCTTGCGGCGGAGAACAGCTATGACGTCGTGGTGCTCGACTTGATGCTGCCGCGCCTGGATGGCATCGAAGTGTGCCGTCGCCTGCGCAACGATGCGCGCAAGTCCACCCCGGTGCTGATGCTCACGGCACGCGACACGCTGGACGACAAGCTCACCGGCCTCGGGTTCGGCGCCGATGACTACCTGACCAAGCCGTTCGCGATCCAGGAGCTGGAAGCCCGCCTGCGCGCGCTGATCCGCCGCGAACGTCGCCAGGTGGGTTCGGAGGTGCTGAAGGTCGCCGACCTGGTGCTCGATCCGGTCAGCATGCGGGCCACCCGTGCCGGTACCGAGCTGCAGCTGTCGCCGATCGGCCTGCGCCTGCTGACCATCCTGATGCGCGAATCGCCGCGCGTGGTCACCCGCCAGGAGATCGAACGCGAGATCTGGGGCAATGGCCTGCCGGACTCGGACACGCTGCGCAGCCATCTGTACAACCTGCGCAAGATCATCGACAAGCCGTTCGACCGTCCGCTGCTGCACACCGTGCAGAGCGCCGGCTACCGCATTGCCGATATCGCACAGCCGATGGCCTGATCGGGGCCGGGCCGGTGCAGCATCAGGCCCGGCCGGGCAACGACCCCGCATCGGGCACGGATGACCGGCCGGCGCTGCCGCCGGTCAGCGTCCGTGCACTACTACGGCGCAGCGCGCTGCCTATAATCGCAGCGCTCTGACCGGGACCCCGCAATGCCGCACGGCCTGCCGCGCAAGATCCGTATCGCCTTCATCCTGCAGGCAGTCCTGGCCAGCCTGGGCATCCTGCTCGGTGCCTGGCTGGTGTCGCTGGTCATCAAGCACAGCCTGGTCGGCGCCGCCCTGCGCGAGGAAGCGGCCTATTACTGGACGCTGCACGAGGCGTCGCCGGTGCAGCCGCCGCCCAACACCCAGAACATCCGCGGCTACCTGCTGGAAAGCGGGCAGTCGGCGCTGTCATTGCCGGCCAACCTGCGCAACCTGGAGCCCGGCTTCCACGAACTGCCTCAGGATGACCAGCTGGTGCTGGTCGATGTGCGCCCCGCCGGTCGCCTGTACCTGGTGTTCCTGCGTTCGCGTGCGGAGATGCTGGCGTTCTGGTTCGGCATCGTGCCGGTGCTGCTGACCCTGTTGGCGGTGTATGGCGCCAGCTGGGTGACCTATCGGGCTTCCAAGCGCCTGGTGTCGCCGGTGAACTGGCTGGCACGGCGCGTCTCGCGCTGGGACCCGGGCCACCCCGAAGCGGCCGATCTGGAGCCGAACAAGCTGCCGGCGGACATGCAGGGCGAGACCCGCCAGCTGGCGGCCGCACTGCATTCGCTGGCCAACCGGGTCAGCGCGCATGTGGCGCGCGAGCGCAATTTCACCCGCGACGCCAGCCATGAACTGCGCACACCGCTGACCGTCATCCGCGTCGCCAGCGACATGGCCCTTGGCGATGAAACCCTGCAGCCGCGCCTGCGCCGCAGCCTGCAGCGCATCCAGCGGGCTGGCCGCGACATGGAGGCGGTGATCGATGCGTTCCTGATCCTGGCCCGCGAGGCCGATGTCGAACCGCAGATCGAGCTGTTCGACGTCAACGACATCGTCCGCTACGAGGTGGACAATGCCAACGAACTGCTGGGGTCTCGCCCGGTGTCGGTGCACCTGCACAGCGACGGCCCGGTGCAGTTGCATGCGCCGCCGCGGGTGCTGCAGGTGGTGATCAGCAACCTGGTGCGCAATGCCTGCAGCTACACCGACGAGGGGCGCATCGACGTGCATGTGCACAACGACCGGGTGGTAGTGCGCGATACCGGTATCGGCATGTCTGCCGACGCCCTGTCGCGGGCCTTCGAACCGTTCTACCGCGCCGAGCCGAGCCGCCCGCAGGGCACCGGCCTGGGCCTGTCGATCGTGCGCCGGCTGTGCGACCGCTTCGGCTGGAAGGTCAGGCTGGCCAGCGAGCCAGGCCAGGGCACCGAGGCCACGGTGATCTTCCGCTGATCCTCCGACCCCATTGCCCGTGATTCAGTAGATCCACGCCATGCGTGGATGGGGTTGCGGTAGCGCCGGGCCATGCCCGGCGTCCGCAGTCCCTCAGTTGCAGTTGACCTTCGGCGCCAGCGCCTTGGTCCAGATCGCATAGCCGGCCGGGGTCATGTGCAGCATGTCCTCGCGGAACAGCGTTGCATCCGGCTGGCCATCAGTGCCCAGCATCGGCGTGTAGATGTCGGTGAAGCCGGTGTTGGGCAGCGTGGCCAGGGCGGCCTTGATCAGCGTATTGGCCTCGTTGATCGCCGGCAGCAGATGCGCACGCGACGGGCTCGGCTTGATCGACAGGTACTCGACCCGGGTCTTCGGCAGGTCGCGATGCACGCGCTGCACGAAGGCAACCACATCGTCGCGCACCTGCACGGCGCTGCGGCCGCTGTTGAGGTCGTTGTCGCCCGCGTAGAAGAACACCTTGCACGGTGCATACGGCACCACGATGCGATCGGCATACCAGGTGCTGTCACGCACTTCCGAACCCCCGAAGCCGCGGTTGAACACCGGCTGGCCGGGGAAGTCGGTGGCCAGGCTCTCCCACATGCGGATCGAGGAGCTGCCGATGAACTCGATACCGCCACGCGGCGGCGGGCTGGCCTGGTCGGCGCTGGCGAAGTGGGCCATGTCGCTGGCCCAGGCCACGTTGGAGACCTGTTCGGGTACCCGCGGTGACTTGGCCGGGCCCAGGGCCTGGGCAAGGGGGGCGGCGGTCAGCAGGCCCAGCATCAGCAGGCAGGTACGGCGATGGGACATCAGGCGCTCCGGCAGGGTAGGGACGACCATGATAGAAGCTGGGGCAGGTCGAAGCTTGCCCCTGGCAGTCCGTTCACCGGGCCGGTGCCGGGCGGCGGCGGGCGGCCTTGTGGCAAAATGGCGGCCATCTGCCTATTCCTGTGCGCCCATGATCCCCTGCCGTGCGTCTGAGCGGTCGCTGCGCCGCGTCCCTGTTGCTGGATGTTCGCCCCGTGGCTGATCAGTTCGGCCATCTGCCGCGCGGCCCGCGCCGCATCTTCCAGGCCGCCCGCTGGTCCTGGCAGGGCCTGCGCGCTGCCTGGCTGCACGAGTCGTCGTTCCGGCTGGAGGTCTACCTGCTGATCCTGCTGACGCCGCTCGCGATCTGGCTGGGCCAGACGCCGGTCGAACGCGCGCTGCTGATCGGCTCGATGCTGCTGGTGCTTGCGATGGAGCTGGCCAACTCGGCCATCGAAGCGGTGATCGAACGTTACGGCAGCGAGATCCATGAACTGGCCGGCCGCGCCAAGGACATGGGCTCGGCGGCGGTCTTCGTGCTGATGATGAACGTGCTGCTGTGCTGGGCGCTGGTCGTGGTTCCGCACGCGCTGGCCGGCAACTACGGCTGAAACCCCATTCCCCCACTGCCTTGAAGAGTTTCCATGTCCTTTGAGTTCCTCGCCGACCCCAATGCCTGGGTAACCCTGTTCACGCTCAGCGCGCTGGAAATCGTGCTCGGCATCGACAACCTGGTGTTCATTTCCATCGCGGTCAGCAAGCTGCCGGAAGAGCGTCGCCCGTTCGCCCGCAAGCTCGGCATCGCGGTGGCCTGCATCACCCGCATCGCGCTGCTGGTGTCGCTGGCCTACCTGGCGCACATGGCGGCCAACCTGTTCACCGTGGCCGGCATGGGCATCTCCATCCGCGACCTGGTGCTGATCGTTGGTGGCCTGTTCCTGATCATCAAGGGCTGCATGGAGATCAAGGAGCTGATCAGCGGCGGCGAGGATGAAGATCCCAGCACCACCAAGGCCTCGGCCGTGTTCGGCTACGTGATCGCGCAGATCGCGGTGATCGACATCGTGTTCTCGCTGGACTCGGTGATCACCGCCGTCGGCATCGCCGACCACATCCCGGTGATGGTCGCCGCGATCCTGCTGTCGGTGATGGTGATGCTGCTGGCCGCCAACCCGCTGGGCCGCTTCATCGATGCCAACCCGACCGTGAAGATGCTGGCCCTGGCCTTCATCCTGATGATCGGTGCGGTGCTGATCCTGGACGGCCTGGACGTGCACGTGCCCAAGCCCTACATCTACGCCGCGATGGGCTTCTCGGTGCTGGTGGAGTGGCTGAATCTGCTGATGCGCCGCCGCGCCCGCGAGCACAACGTGCCGGGTGCCGGCAACTGGTAAGCGCGCCACAGGCGTGTGAGTCCCTCAGAACCCCCGGCATGCCGGGGGTTCTGCGTTGTGGGGGAGGTTGGCTCTGCAACGGCACTGCGGTTTTTGCACTTTTGGCTGCGTTCCGGCCTCCACTTGTGAATCAGGATCAACAGTGTTTTCCCGGGGCGAGGCTTAATCCGGCGCAGCAAAGCGCGCAGGCTACGCACTCCCGATTCCCGCCCCCCAGGACTCCCCCATGAATTCCAGAGCCGCCTTGCTGGCGCTTGCCGTTGGCGCCTTCGCCATCGGAACCACCGAGTTTGCCCCGATGGGCCTGTTGCCGGTCATCGCCGACGGCGTCGGCGTTGGCATCCCCACTGCGGGCATGCTGATCACCGCCTATGCCGTGGGCGTGATGCTGGGCGCGCCGGTGATGACCCTGCTGATGGGGCGTTTCGGCAAGCGCACCGCGCTGATGCTGCTGATGTCGATCTTCGTCGCCGGCAATCTGTTGTCTGCGCTGGCGCCGAACTACGGGATGCTGCTGCTGTCGCGCCTGGTCACCAGCCTCAACCACGGTGCCTTCTTCGGCATCGGTGCGGTGGTCGCTGCGAGCCTGGTGCCGAAGGAAAAGCAGGCTGCGGCCGTGGCCACCATGTTCATGGGCCTGACCATCGCCAACATCGGCGGCGTGCCGCTGGCGACCTGGGTCGGCCAGCAGCTGGGCTGGCGCCTGTCCTTCGCCGGGACTGCGGCGCTGGGCCTGGTCGCGATCACTGCGTTGGGCTTCGCGCTGCCCGCGTCCGCACCGGGACCGCGCCCGGACGTGCGCCGCGAACTGAAGGCGATCCTGCAGCCGCAGGTGCTGCTGGCCATGGCCACTACCGTGCTTGGTGCGGGTGCGATGTTCACGCTGTACACCTACGTCGCACCAGTACTGACCGAGTTGACCGGCGCCTCCAATACCTTCATCGCGATGGCGCTGGCCCTGATCGGCATCGGCTTCACCCTCGGCAACGGTATCGGCGGGCGCATGGCTGACTGGTCGCTCGATGGCGCCACCCGTATCCTGCTGGCTGCCCTGGCGGTGCTGATGTTCGTGCTGCCGCTGGCTTTCATGAGCCACGCCACCGCGGCGCTGGGTGTACTGCTGTTCGGCGCGGCGACCTTCGCCCTCGTGCCGCCGCTGCAGATCCGGGTGATGCAGGTGGCCAGCGAGGCGCCGGGCCTAGCGTCGTCGATCAACGTGGGTGCATTCAACCTGGGCAATGCGGTAGGTGCTGCGCTGGGTGGTGCGGTGATCAGCTCGGGACTGGGCTACGCCGCGATTCCGGTGGCCGGTGGCCTGCTGGCCGCGTCGGGCCTGCTGCTGGCATGGCTGGGGCGTAGCCGCACCGCGGTGGCTGAGGCCTGCTGAGGGGTGTTGGATTCCGGCAGGGCTTGCAGCCCTGCACCCGCCGAATCAACGTCAACGTCAACGGCAAAAGCCTGCATTCCGTGGGTTGGCGGGGTGGGTCCGGTTGAGGGGGACGCTGCAAGTACGTCCATGTAAGCTCGGTCGCCGCATCCA